>DRZW01000175.1 GCA_011380105.1 Halothiobacillaceae bacterium | reverse complement strand
CGTTGGGGCTGACGGTTGCCGAGGCGGTTGCCGCGATTCAGGCCCAGAATACCCTGACCCCGGCCGGCGCAATCGAAACCAACGGGCCGCGGGTTTATCTGCGTGTCGGCGGCCAGTTTGACGATCCAGATGTTATCCGCGACATGCCGCTAGCGATCAATGACCAGCTGCTACGCCTAGGTGATATCGCAACCGTCACGCGGGGCTACGAGGACCCACCGCACTTTATCACCCGCTATCTAGGCGAGGATGTGATCCTGCTGGGCGTGGTCATGCAGACAGGTGCTAATGGTCTGGAATTAAGCAAGAGCTTGGATGAGTTCGTAAAAACCCAGTCAGACAACTGGCCACTCGGGCTGGAGGTGGCTAAGATCACCGACCAAGGCGATGCCATCCGCTTAGCGGTGGATGAGTTTCAGATCAAATTCTTCGTGGCGCTAGGCGTGGTTATGGTGATCGGCTTCATAGCGCTGGGTCTTCGCGCCGGTCTGGTGGTGGCACTAGCGGTGCCGCTGACCCTGGGTGCGACCTTTTTGATCATGATGATCACCGGCAAGAATTTAGATCGCATCACCCTAGGCGCGCTAATCTTAGCGCTGGGGCTGCTGGTGGACGATGCGATCATCGCGATCGAGATGATGCTGGTGAAGATGGAGGAAGGCGTCGACCGCATTGCCGCGGCTGCCCACGCCTGGAATGTGACTGCCGGACCCATGCTCGCGGGCACGCTGGTGACCGTAATCGGCTTTGTGCCGATCGGCTTTGCTGTCTCTAGTGTCGGTGAGTATGCTGGCGATATCTTTTGGGTTTTGGCGATTTCACTCTTGATCTCTTGGCTGGTGGCAGTGATCTTCACCCCCTATCTGGGCGTTAAGCTGCTGGGCGATATTAAGCCGCATCCGGGCGGTCACGAATCAATGTACAACAGTCGCAGCTATCGGGCGCTGCGCAGTGTGGTCACCTTCTGCGTGCGTCATCGGGTATTAGTCTCGCTGATTACTCTGGCGATTTTTATCGCCGCGGTAGTGGGCATGAAGACCAAAGTCGAGCAGCAGTTCTTTCCTAATTCCGACCGCCCCGAACTGCTGGTGGACATCTACTTGCCGGAAGGCACTGCCATCGAGAACACGCTCGATGTCGCCAAGCGTATCGAACAAGAAATGCTGGAAATGCCGGAAGTTGAATCGCTGTCGACTTATGTGGGTCAAGGCGCGCCGCGTTTCTTCTTAGCGCTTAATCCTGAGCTGCCCAACCCGGCCTTTGCCAAGATTATCGCTATTGCCGCCAATGCCGAAGAGCGCGATAAGCTGCGCGACCGGTTGCAGGGGCTGATCGAAGCTGGCGCCTTCCCGGAGGCGCGGGTGCGCGTTCATGCCCTGCTCTATGGGCCGCCGGTGATCTGGCCGGTGACCTTCCGTGTCATGGGCCCCGACCCGCTGGTGCTGCGCGAGATTGGCGAGCAGGTTCGTCAGAAGATGGCTGATAACCCCATGACCCTCGACCCGCATTTAGAATGGGGTGAACGCGCGCCGATCATCCGGTTGGATTACGATCCGGATCGTTTGCGATTGCTAGGCTTGACCCCACAGCTACTCTCTGAGCAGCTCCATTTCCTGCTCTCTGGGGCGCCGGTGACCGAAGTGCGCGAGGATATCCGCACTGTGCAGCTAATTGCCCGTGCCGTTGAAGCCGATCGGCGCAACCTGGATCAGCTCGGCAGTTTAACGGTCAAGAACCAGCAGGGACGCAGTATTCCGATCGAACAGATCGGCACCCTTAAGGTAGACTTCGAGGATCCGGTGCTCAAGCGCCGCAATCGCGAGCCTTACATCAATATCAATGCTGAGATCTTGCCAGGGGCCCAGCCGCCGGATGTCACCATGGCGATCTGGCCAACCTTAAGCGAGATCCGCGACAATTTGCCGCCGGGCTATCGCCTCGAGATTGGCGGGTCGGTGGAGGAATCCGGCAAAGCCCAGGCCTCCATCCAAAAGATGCTTCCAGTGATGGTGCTGTTGATGCTGACGGTCATTATGCTCGCGATGCGATCCTTCTCGGGCATGATTATGGTACTCCTGACTGGGCCGCTGGGGTTGATCGGCGCGGTGGCTGCGCTGTTGCTATTCCAGCAGCCTTTTGGCTTCGTGGCGACCTTGGGCTTAATCGGCCTGGCCGGCATCCTGATGCGCAATACTCTAATTCTTGCCGGTCAAATCCAAGAAAACCAGCGTGCTGGTATGGACGACTGGAACGCGGTGATCGAGGCCACCCTGCGCCGCGCTCGGCCGGTGATCCTCACCGCCATGACGGCAGTGCTAGCGTTTATCCCGCTGACCTTTAACACCTTCTGGGGGCCGCTGGCCTATGTGCTGATCGGTGGTATCGCTGTGGGCACCGTATTGACCTTGTTATTCCTGCCGGCCATGTACGCGCTGTGGTTCCGCGTCAAGCCGCCGAGCGCAACCGCATAGCCCGTGATGCAAGTCGCCAAGTCGAAACCCGGGGCAAAAGTTAACGTGATCGAGAAAGATAGGGGTGCCTACTTGGTGCCCTTCGATGATTCCGAGGATGAGGTTTTTTCTGAGAACGATCGTCCCGATTCGGAAAGTAAGAAAACCTATTTGTGAGTTCTAAAATGAGCAAACTGACTTAAGCAAAGCAAAAATTCAGGATGCATTTGATGTAAGGGATCAGTGGCGATTGCCAGACAGCAATGATAGCAAGCACGGCAACAACAGTAGCTTGTAGCCAGGCTCAAGAAAGATGACCGCATCAATATCAGATTCTCGTTGAAGGATTTTTGGCGAGCTCCAAATGTAAGTTTCGACAGAGGACATCTTCCTCCAACCCAACACTTGTTGCCAATATCTTTCATAAAGCAGCTGCAAGCTCGCTAGCACGAGGATCGATAACTAAAACCAACCCTCAACGATGGGTAAACACGCCCTACCCCTTGCACCAATTTCGTAACGCTTTATACTACATAGCCTTTTATTGCCCGGGATCATGGATTGGATCCGTATTCCAGGCAATAATGTGAGTTTGACATTTTTTTAAGACAATTTTTTAGAGGTGATTGCGTTCATGCCTTCAGTACGTGTTCGAGAAAACGAGCCTTTCGAGGTTGCGGTACGTCGTTTCAAGCGCTCATGCGAGAAAGCGGGAATTATT
>DRZW01000075.1 GCA_011380105.1 Halothiobacillaceae bacterium | reverse complement strand
GTGTTAAAGCCTTCACGCTGGCCTTCAACCTCACGAATACCCCGCGGCTGACCAAAATAAATCCCACCGGTTAGTTCGCGGACAATCATAATATCCAAACCGGCAACCACCTCTGGCTTAAGCGTGGAGGCATCGGCCAGCGCGCTGTATAAAATCGCCGGACGCAGGTTGGCAAATAAGTTCAGTGATTTGCGAATCGCTAGCAAGCCGCGTTCCGGGCGCAGGTGCCGCTCTAGCTGATCATATTGCGGACTGCCGACCGCACCGAGCAATACCGCATCAGCCGCTTTAGCCTGAGCACGGGTTACTTCCGGGAACGGCTCACCGGTCACATCGTAAGCAGCCCCACCAATAAGCCCGTCGGTAAACTCCAGCTCAAGGTCACTGCCTGCTGCGACAGCTTTCAGCACGGCTACCGCTTGCTGGGTAATTTCAGGCCCGATGCCATCTCCAGGCAGCACTAGAATATTTTTTTTATCCACGCTCAACTCCTTAATCTGTAATTGTTTCAGCACCCGGCATTTAAGTCATTGAAAAGCCATGGGGTTTTCTTGCGTTGTTTTTCCTCGTAGGCGCGAATGGCATCCGCATGCTTTAAGGTAAGCGCGATGTCATCTAAACCTTCGATCAGGCAATGCTTACGGAAGGAGTCGATCTCAAATGAAAACTGATCCACGCCGGGCACATTAACGGTTTGTGCTGGCAGATCAATTTTTACCTCCAAACCGGGCTGGCTGTATACAGCCTTGAAAATCCGATCGACCGTATCGGCACTTAGCGCAATTGGTAATAAGGCATTTTTAAAGCTGTTATTAAAGAAAATATCGGCAAAGGAGGTGGCAATTACCGCCCGAAAGCCAAAATCGGTCAGCGCCCAGACGGCATGCTCACGTGAGGAGCCGCAGCCAAAGTTTTCGCGCGCTAGCAATACCGAGGCGCGATCAAAAGGCGGCTGGTTGAGGACAAAATCAGGATTTAGCCGCCGCTGGCTGTGGTCCATACCCGGCTCGCCGGGTTCAAGATAACGCCAGTCATCGAATGCCGTCGGGCCAAAGCCGGTTCGCTTGGTGGATTTTAAATACTGTTTAGGGATAATCGCATCGGTATCCACATTAGAACGATCCAGGGGCGCGACTATGCCCTGATGCACGGTAAATGGTTGCATCATCAGACCTCGATATAGTTATTTATATTTACGCACATCAACAAAGTGACCTGCAATACCCGCTGCTGCCGCCATCGCCGGACTAACCAGATGGGTGCGCCCACCTTGGCCTTGCCGGCCTTCAAAATTGCGGTTACTGGTTGAGGCACAGCGCTCGCCCGGTTCGAGCCGGTCGGCATTCATTGCCAGACACATCGAGCAACCCGGTTCGCGCCATTCAAAGCCTGCATTGATAAAGATTTTATCTAAACCTTCTTTTTCCGCCTGCGCGCGGACCAAACCGGAACCCGGCACGACCATCGCCAGTTTAACGTTATCAGCCACACGATCTCCGGGGCCGATTACAGCCGCAGCCGCCCGCAGATCCTCAATCCGGGCATTGGTGCAAGAGCCAATAAACACCTTATCAATGGCAATATCTGTAATCGGTGTATTCGCTTCAAGCCCCATGTATGCCAACGCCTTGCGCATGCCTTCGGCTTTGACTTCATCGGGTTCTTCGTCCGGGTCGGGCACTCGACCGCCGACCGGCACGACCATCTCCGGCGAAGTCCCCCAGCTGACTTGTGGCTGAATCTCGCTGCCATCGAGCACCACCACTTTATCAAACACCGCATCCGGGTCCGATTTCAGGGTGCGCCAATATTCAGCGGCCTGCTCAAACTGCTCGCCCTTTGGTGCAAAGGGTTTGTCGCGGAAGTACTCAATGGTTTTTTCATCAACTGCTACCATACCGGCGCGGGCACCGGCTTCAATCGACATATTGCAAACCGACATCCGCCCTTCGATGGATAAAGATTCAATCACTGAACCCGCAAACTCGATGGCGTAGCCTGTGCCGCCAGCGGTGCCAATTTCACCGATAATCGCCAGCACCACATCTTTGGCGGTTACACCAGGGCCCAAGGTGCCATCAACGCGAACCAGCAGGGTTTTCGGGCGTTTTTGCAGCAACGTTTGGGTCGCCATCACATGCTCGACCTCTGAAGTGCCAATCCCGAAGGCCAAAGCGCCAATTGCACCGTGGGTAGAGGTATGTGAATCACCACAAACCACTGTCGCACCGGGCAAGGTAAAGCCCTCCTCCGGGCCAATAATATGCACAATGCCCTGGCGCAAGTCATTCATGGGGAATTCCTGGATACCGAATTCTTGGCAATTACGATCGAGGGTGCTGACCTGTTCCCGTGAAACCGGGTCGGTGATGCCGTCCGCCCGGTTCACTGTCGGGACATTATGATCCGGCACGGCCAGCATCGACCCGGTGCGCCAGGGTTTACGATTCGCCAGTCGCAGCCCCTCAAAAGCCTGAGGGCTGGTTACCTCGTGCACCAAATGCCGATCGATGTAGAGCAAAACGGTGCCATCCTCCTGCTCATGCACGACGTGCGACTCGAATAATTTTTCAAAAAGGGTTTTACCTGCCATATCGCCACCTGCTTTGGCTAAACAGCCACATCAAGTCATTGTTTAGTAATAATCGGGATCCAGCCCGCCGCCGGGTGCATCCACTGCATGCGCTAAGAGATCGGTTAGTTGAATATGCTGTAATACCGCATGGTGCGTGGCCGCCAACACCACAGGCGGCGCTACTCCAGCTAGCATGGCCTCCTTCCAGCGCAGCGCGCATAAACACCAACAGTCCCCAGCCTTAAGGCCAGGAAAATCATAAGCGGCTACCGGCCGGCGCAGTTCATTTCCGCGACGGGCACTAAAGGCAAGAAAGGCATCATCAACCTGCGCGCAAACGCCATGATTGCCAATTTCGTCCGCATCCAAATGACATCGGCCATCCCGGTAAAAGCCGGTCAGCGGACGTGTTGAGCAAACAGCCAAGGGCGTACCGAGTACATTCAACTGATTTTTGTCCATAAGTAAATCCTAACGGAAGGCTTTCGATAACCAAAATGGCATATTTTTATAAAGATTATTCTTTTTGGTTATAGTGCAGCTTATCTCGATATATCCGGAGTAATAAAACATGCGTTTGCATAATCATATCGATAG
>DRZW01000071.1 GCA_011380105.1 Halothiobacillaceae bacterium | reverse complement strand
GTCTCTGGCCGGGTTTGTTCTCGGCGGTGGCTTACAATCAGAAACGCCAGCAACAGCGGATTCGCTTATTTGAAATCGGCCGCCGGTTTACCGGTAGCGAACACGAGCCAGAAGAGCATACGGAGCTTGCCGGGGTTATAACCGGTGGTTGCAGACCCGAGCAGTGGGCCGAGCAATGCCGCAGTGTTGATTTCTTCGATATCAAAGGCGACTTACTCGATCTGGCAGCTTATTTAGGACAAGAAGGAGAATGGGTATTTAGGGCAGCGACACACCCGGCTCTGCACCCCGGCCAAAGCGCCGGCATTTTCCGTGCTGGAGAACAAATCGGCTGGGCTGGCTTGCTACATCCCAATACCCAACAGTTTTTTGAACTCAAAGGCCCGGTCTATGCCTTCAGCCTAGATGTTGCCGCCATTAAACCGCGCAACCTGCCTCGTCATCAGTCCCGTTCTAAATTCCCGCGGATTCGCCGTGATCTGGCGCTGATTGTACCGCGTGATATGGCCTATGCTGATTTAATGGAACACATTCATCGCCACGGCGGCGAGCAGTTAATCGAGGTCGAATTGTTTGATCGCTACATCGGTGAAGGTGTGGCTGATGACAAGCAATCGCTGGCTGTAAAATTAATCTTCCAGAACAATGAGCGCACACTGACCGATGAAGAGGTCAATACCGCCATCGAGACGCTGCTTGCTGGCTTAAATACTGTAGGCATCACCCTGCGTAGCTGATTTTGCGCTAACGCACATCTGCGCAGCATCATTTTTAACACCGCCTTAGCAGGCCACTGATTCTAAGTGGCGATGTCAGGTGGTTACAACAATAAGATAAACAGGTTACTATGGCTCTGACAAAAGCAGATTTAGTTGAAACCCTACACAATGAACTCGGCCTTAATAAACGTGAAGCTAAGGAGTTTGTCGATTTATTTTTTGAACAATTGCGCCAGGTGCTAGAGTCCGGTGAGGATGTGAAATTATCTGGTTTCGGCAATTTCACCCTGCGCGATAAAAATGAACGTCCCGGACGTAACCCGCGAACCGGCGAAATGATTCCCGTATCGGCACGGCGGGTTGTGACCTTCCGCGCCGGGCAAAAGCTTAAGTCATTGGTGGAGTCCTATGACCAGTCCAAACAGGGGTAAACAGCAACATCAGGGCACGGATGCCGAGGCAGATGAACCCTGCATTCCGAATAAACGCTATTTCACCATCGGTGAAGTTGGCCAGCTTTGTTCGGTTAAGTCCCATGTTCTGCGCTACTGGGAGCAGGAGTTTACCCAACTAAAACCCATTAAACGCCGCGGAAATCGGCGTTACTATCAGCGCCATGATATTGAGCTAATCCGCCTTATTCGCACCCTGCTCTATGAACAAGGCTTTACCATTGCCGGCGCCCGCCAACAGCTATCAAATCTGCCCCGTAGTAACACCCGGGATCCTAACACGTTGCTAGAGGTCATCGTCCAGATGCATCGCAGATTAAAGTCGGATTCTGGCGCTTTGATCAAACCCAACCCCCCAACGCAACCGGCTGTGGAATCAATAAATACCAATGAGCAAGCTTTGGAGGAAATTGCCCAACAACTGCGCAAAATCCAACAGCGGTTAGCGCCGTTCAGGCGTTCAGGTTAGAACACCGTTACATTAAGGCGCCTTTCGGTCTGTATGGGGATTGAAATACAGAACACAAAGTATTGATGGCAGCCAATCTCTGCGGCATTGGCAAATAAACCGAATGAAAGCCATTTGAGCAGGTTTTTTCTCACCACCTGCTCCCCACCTTTTAATAGTATTATTTTATAAAAAATTTATTTATTATTATTCAACTCGGCCATGTGTTATTGGTGAGACCCCCGTCCCCCAAGCCAGACCGTAAACGATCTCGTAGGTCAAAGGGATGACACCATTTTCTCTCTGTGATTCAATCGCCTGGATAAATTCACGCCAGCGTTTGGGGCCAGTTAATCCAGCCGCACGAGACTGATGCGTATTGCCAACACCCACCCCACGCAGATCCGCGAGCAGCTGTTCAACACTCTGGTATTCAACCACAATCTCTTCGCGGTCAATCACCGGATCAGCAAGCAGTGCTGACATCATGGCATCGCCAACATCATGCATGTCCTCAAATTCATGCACATGCTGGCTTTTTCCATCCACCTCTGCCCATGCTTTTTTTATCTCTTTCAAGGAATCAGGGCCCAAGGTTGAAAAAGCCACCACACCGGATGGCCGCAACAATCGGGCAATTTCATTAAATAAGCCCTTTAGATCATCACTCCACTGCAGCGTAAAATTTGAGACCACAATATCAAAGCTACTGCCAGCAAAGGGAAGCGCATGCATATCGGCCACCGCCAAGCTAGGGCGGCGGGCAAACAGATGGCGTCTGGGAATGTGCTTTAACATTGACTCGGCAAGATCGATGGCAACCACCTCTGCCTTGGAATAGCGTTTTTGCATTGCAAGGGCTAGCTGCCCGGTTCCCGCTCCTAAATCGAGCACCCGCTGTGGCACTAGTTTGATTAGATCAAAGCGCTGTTCTAGGCGACGGCCAATTTCCTGTTGGACATGCGCGAACCGGTCATACTCTGCGGCCGCGCGGTTAAAACGGGCACGGACACACCGGCGATCGTATTGAGTTTTCTGCTTCATTCAGAGCCGTTCGCTATTGGTGGCATTGCTTAAGTTTAATTCACTATGAACTGATGCTGCGTTTTTCAAGACAACAGAGCACCTCGAAAAACCGAGACGAACGGCTTGATTGCAAGGCGCACAGCGCGATGCGACCGAGAGCTAACATGCTTTGGCGAGGAAACGAGCACCACTAAAGGCAGCAATTGGGTAGTGCAACCGGTTTTTCTAGACCCCATTACGCTTAACTGCCCTAGCCTAAATGCTGCGCTAACAGATAATATAGATCCCTGCGCTGCGGCCAGTCATGCCCCATTCCCGCCAGCACCGTGTAATCAAAGGTATCTGATTTAAACCATTCAAGCCATTGCGGCGCGATCAGGGAATCCTCGGAACCTAACAATACGGATACCGAAAGCTGACTGCTCAAGGTCAGAAAATCTTGGCGCAGGTCTTTCTCAGCGAGCCAATCCAGACCAGCCGGGTCAGCCAGTCGCTCTGCCTTTTGCGAATAACCCGGTGATGGCGTGAGATTAAAT
>DRZW01000168.1 GCA_011380105.1 Halothiobacillaceae bacterium | reverse complement strand
CTCCTGACCATCCCTGGCGACGCAGTACCCTCTCTCACAAAGCCCTCCCCGCCAATACCTGACTAATGTGCTGGGGACACTTCTGAATGGCTTAAAAGGGGACATTTCTGCTTTGGGTTGACAGGCACTTCCGTGGCCGATTGTTGAGTCTGTTCATGACGTTCTGGATATCCTCGTCAGTGATCTTGGCAAAGTCGCAACCCTCGGGAAAGTACTGACGAATGAGTTGGCCCTGAAAAATTCTCTCGAAATCGGTAGTCCATCAGCTGGCTGGCCGAAATGGGTGGCGGCTTTGGGCGGCTGGCAGGCTCTGCAAGGGCTCGATTAGTTCCAATAGCAGTGATATCCGCACCGGGCCGCCCCGGAATCGAACGCAAAAATAGATCAACCACCGCATCAGCCACCGAAAGTTGTAGCCGGCAGCCGCCAGAACCACGTTCAGGGCATCACCAAGTTGGCCCTTAAGGTGGTTGCGCCCCATTCGATGTTCGGCCTTCAGGTGGCCAATGACCGGCTATACGGCCTGGCGGCGTTTGAATCAGTGGGTGTCATGCTCTCGATCCGCCCTCGGTGGCGGACAGGAATGAATGTCGGCCAAATCACGACCCCGATAACCTAGATCGGCGATCGTTTCTTTCGGTTCCTGGTCAGTGAGAATGCGGATCTGAATAGAGGCAATGTAGGGCCAATCCGTCGGTTTCTTGCATGCCCGCAGTCTCAGTTCGTTTCGGACCAAGCATGGCGGAGGCAGAGCTCGATGGCGAGATGATGGCCAAATCCAATTGCTGGAAGGCGACGCCAAGGCATATTGGGTGAGGTGCTTATTTGGTTCTGTTTGCCTGAGCGATGTGTTGCCTGATCGTCATGGAAATATAACTATTCTGACAACTATCCTTCACAAGGCTGCGTTAGGTTCGATGCCTCACTACCAACGCAATGAAGGATCTTCACTATGCGGTATAACACACTTTTTATTTTAATTACGGCAGCCCTAGGCGGCAGTTTTCTGGCTGGTTGTAACTCTTCTTCCTCTTCTTCTTCCGACCCTGTCGCGGTCGTTGATGAAAAGCCTGAGCCGATCGTCGAGGAAGAGCCTGAGCCGATCGTCGAGGAAGAGCCTGAGCCGATCGTCGAAGATGAGCCTGAGTCGATCGTCGATAAGACGATCAAGCTTTCGGTGCTGGGGCAGTACCAGAGCGGTATCTATGGTAAGAGCGCAGCCGAGATCGTGGCTTTTGATGCTGAGAGCAAGCGGGCGTTTGTGGTCAATGCCTCCAGCGGTGAGGTTGACGTGCTTGACATGAGTAATCCAGCTGTCCCGTCAAAAATGTCAACCATTAATGTCTCTGACCTCGGCGGCGATGCTAACAGTGTAGCGGTCAAGAATGGCTTGGTCGCGATCGCGGTTGAGGCGGATAACAAACAGGACAATGGTTTTGTCGCCTTCTACGATGTGGATGGCATTCGTCTGAATGTTGTTAAAGCGGGGGCACTGCCCGATGCGCTGACCTTTTCGCCAGACGGACGTTATGTTCTGGTAGCCAATGAAGGAGAGCCGAACGACGAGTACACGGTCGACCCAGAAGGCTCGATCACTATTATCGACTTGAAAGATGGGAAAAATCCTGATGTGCTAGACCCCATCGTGAAAACGGCGAATTTTCGTGCTTTTAACGGACAGGAAGACGAGCTTCGAGGGCAGGGTGTGCGTATCTTTGGGCCGGGTGCGAGTGCCGCGAAAGATTTCGAGCCGGAATGGATTGAGGTTTCTTCAGACTCCAAAACGGCTTACGTCTCTCTTCAGGAAAACAATGCGATCGCAGTAGTCGATATTGAAAAGGCTGAGGTTACCGATATCCTGCCGCTGGGCTTCAAGGACTGGTCAGCCGATGGTAAATGGTCCGGAAAAGGTTTTGATGCCAGTGATCGCGATGGTGGAATCAATATCCGACACTGGCCGGTGCTGGGGATGTATCAGCCCGATACTATCCGCCTGTATGAGGTCAATGGTAAGCGCTATATTCTTACCGCCAATGAGGGTGATGCCCGTGATTATAAAGGTTGGACTGAGGAGTTCCGGGTTAAGAATCTGCAGCTTGATCCGGATGCTTTCCCGAACGCAGAGGAATTGAAAGGGGATGATAACCTCGGCCGACTGAAAGTTACCTCTACCCTCGGACTGAGTGATAAAAGCGATTCGCGTTGTGATCCGTCCGATAGCAGCACAGTCAAAAAATATTGTGTATATGACAAGCTGTATGCCTACGGTGCCCGTTCCATGTCAATCTTTGAAGTGACCAAAGATGGCTTGGTGAAGGTGTTCGACACCGGTTCGCAGATGGAGGAAACCGTGGCGGAAATGTTCCCGGATGATTTCAACGCGAACAATTCCCGCAACGAGAGTTTCGATAGTCGTTCGGATGACAAGGGCCCCGAGCCGGAGGGTATGGCTATTGGTGAGGTGGAAGGACGTACTTATGCGTTTGTCGGTCTTGAGCGAGTAGGTGGCGTGATGGTCTACGACATCACCGAACCGGAGCAGACGACGTTTGTCCAGTACATCAACAACCGCGATTTTAACTTGCCGAATGAGGCTGAGTTGCTTGCGCAGACTGACCTGGGGCCTGAGGGCTTGTATTTCATCCCGGCTGACGATAGCCCGGATAGCGAAGGTCGTCCCTTGCTGCTGGTTGCTAATGAAGTGAGTGGTACCACCACTGTATTCGTAATCGACAGCATCGAGAAGGAGCAGGATCAGCAGCAGCCGTAACGCCTAGCCTTCCGTTCGACATGACTAAAGGGGCACCAGTGTTGGTGCCCCTTTTTTTGTGCTTTACCTTGAAACGCGAATCATGAATAAAGGCTATGGTGATAATTGGGGTGGCAGAATCCAGAAACAGTATGGCCTTTGGTGACGCTGCTGACAGCAGTGCTGTCAGGCTGGTAAATCGTGACGCCATCGCCCCCAGAGTAAGAGGGTGACGGTGCCTAACAGGCTAAGGTCAAGGATCAGCTGATCATGGGTGATTGACCGACTCGTTTTGTCAATAAAGCATCACAATCGGCCCTTGTTAGTGAGATCATGGGTTTGGCAACCCAGTGTCCAAAACGAAGGCTTTATATTGACGGGCTGATGACAGGTTAATGAAAGGGGTCAGCTCTGTTGCTGTCCAAATTCCTTTT
>DRZW01000073.1 GCA_011380105.1 Halothiobacillaceae bacterium | reverse complement strand
GAGAACAACAGGGCAACAATGGCGAAGGTGGCGACTTCCATCGGGCCGTGAATGCCGATTAAAAATTGTCCGGCACCGTATGCAAATAGACTGACCATCATATAGGTGCCGAAAATCTGGCCGCGATGACTGCTGGCTCTTGTGTTAAGCCAAGATTCAATCACCATGTATAACCCCAGCAGGGTCACGCCGTTGATTAAACGCAGCACGACCCACACCCACGGTTCAACCCACAAACCGTGCATGATCGCAGCTGCAGAAGAAATAGCCGCTAGTGCGGCGAAGGTGCGGATATGGCCCGCGCGGCGGATCAGCCGGGGGATGAGCAGGGTGCCGATTACGTAACCTAAGTAGAAGGCTGACATAATCAAGCCAATGATGCCGTCAGAAAAGCCTTCTTCGGCTGCACGCAGCCCCAGCAAGGTTGCCAGCAGGCCGGAACCGGCCAGTAATACGCCCATCCCTAGTATCAGGGATTGTACTTGTATCAGTGCTTGGAACATACTTAATCCCGTTTAACTCTGGCGGCTGATTGAGCCACGGGCGCAATCGAGCTGGAATATCTGTTCATCTTCCAGTCGCAAGGCGGTGAGTTGACCACCCCACAAACAGCCCTGATCAATGCCCCAAGCATTAAAGCGCGGCACGGCCGGCCCAAGCGTAGACCAGTGTCCAAAAACAATGCGCTGGTGCCGGGTTTTGCGTTCAGGTACGGCAAACCAAGGAGTGTAGAAGTCGTCGGTATCAACAGGTGCTAGCTTTTCTTTGAAGTTTAGCCGTCCATCGGGTTCGATGTAGCGCATCCGGGTAAAGCTGTTGATGGTAAAACGGTGTTGGTCCATTTGCGAATGTGCTCTTTCCCAGCATGTAACCTTATTGCCAAACATGGCGGCAATAAAATCCTGCGGGTGGTCAGCGGCCAGTTGCGCTTCGGTAAGTCTTGCTTGCTCGGCTGCCTGCTCCAGTGTCCATTCCGGGGCAATCCCGGCATGAACCAAAGCGGTGTCCAGTTCGGCGTCAAAATGCATTAGTGGGCGACGGCGTAACCAGTCAATTAGCTGTTCGGCATCTTCAGCAGCCAGAATGTCGTCGAGTGTATCGCGGTGTTGGGTTTCTCTTAAGCCGTAAAATACCGCTAACAGATGGATGTCATGGTTGCCTAGTACCGTGATCGCATTCTCGCCTAAATCATGGACAAATTTTAAGGCGGCGTGCGATTGCGGCCCCCGGTTAACCAGATCTCCGACAAACCAGAGTTTGTCGGTGGCCGGGTCATAGTTAATTTTTTCGAGCAGGTGTTTGAGCGGGTCAAGACACCCCTGAAGATCGCCAATGACATAGGTAGCCATAACTTGTTGTGCTCTTATAAATTAATGTTCAACCCGGTATGCCCGCGGTGCAATCAGATCAAACCGAGGAATAGCAACCCGAAACCGCTCACCATCCTGACTGATAAAACCATAATCCCCCCACATGCATCCTGCCGGGGTCTGGATAATGGCCCCAGAGCGGTAGCGGTGTAAATTGCCCGGGGCAATGGTGGGTGTTTCGCCAACCACGCCTTCACCACTGACTTCAACGATCTCACCATTACCATGGTCAATCAGCCAGTGTCGGTCAAGCAGGGTTACGGGTATGGCGCTGTGATTATAAATGCCGATTTCATAACCGAAAGCATAACGACCCGCCGCCGGGTCGCTTTGTTCGGCGACAAAAACAGCGCGTGGCACAATCTCGATGGTTGTTCGCCAATCTGCCTGTGTCATGTTGCAACCTGATGACCAGCTGCATCGGGGTCAATAAACCACTTGGTATCCCGTAGATGGGTTAATAATTCAGCGGGTAGCTCTTGCTTGCCTGCCTTAACCCGCGTGACTGCTTCTTGCTTATCAGCCCCGGTGACCAGAAAAAACACCGCCCGGGCTTGCTCAAACACCGGGAAGGTTAGGGTCAGACGGTGGCTGTTAATCTTTTTCACCGGATTGACCATAACCAGTCGATCCCGCTCATGTTCAGCGGGCGTATCTGGAAAGATCGAGGCAAAATGACCATCGCTACCCATGCCTAACAGGCATAAATCGAAAGTGGGGATACGACCGGAAGCCCAACTGTTTAGCTGGCGGGTGTATTGCTCGGCATCTAATTGTGGATCCCGGTTTTGGCCGCTGACTAACGGGAAAATGCGCTGTCGGGGAATTCCCAGCGGTGTAAACAGTGTGGTGCTGGCCATTAAAAAATTACTGTCGGGGTGATCTAACGGGACAATGCGCTCATCGCCAAAGTAAAACTCAATTCGACTCCAGTCGATTGCCTGCCGATAGTGTTCGGCGAGGTGGCGGTAGAGTCGGCGCGGCGTGTTGCCACCCGCCAGAGAAAAGCGTGCGATGCCACGTTTGGCAATGGCATCATCGAGTTGTGTAACCACCGCTTGGGCGCATTCGGCGATGGTTTCGTCAATGTTATTGCTAATGTGCGGGTGAAAGGTCACAGAGCACTCCTTATCCAAAAGTCTGCCAAAACGCCCGGATACTGTATTAGGGTTTTTCGGCTAACAGCGCGGTGAGCTGATCGTACTCGGCCACACTGAGTGTTTGCGGACGTCGGCTCGGGTCAATGCCGGCCTGCTCGATCAACCCGGTACTTAACAGTGGCTTTAAATTATTACGTAATGTTTTCCGGCGTTGCTTGAAGGCCATGGTTACCAGTTGTTCAAATAATTCGTGGCGCGCATTATCGACCAACGGTTGTTCGCGCACAGTCAATTCGATGATAGCAGACTCAACCTTTGGGGGCGGGGAAAATGCCCCTGGTGCCACCGTGAAGGCATAACGTGTCTTGGCTAAATTGCTTACCAGTACCGATTGGCGGCTAAATTCACTATCGCCGGGTTGTGCGGTGAGTCGGAGTCCCACCTCTTTTTGCACCATAAATACCATGCGGTTGATGTGCTCGCGCTGATCGAGCAGGCGGGTTATTAGTGCTGTGGCGATATTGTAAGGCAGGTTGCCCACCACCGTTAGCGGCACAGGCAAGTTATGTTCAGCAACCAGCTCGGGCAGGTTAAGTGTGAGGGCGTCCTGCTCGATGATGGTGATCATCGAATTTGTCTGTGTTTCCCGCCAGTGTTGTACTAGGTCACGGTCGAGTTCGATTGCGTAAACCGGATGTCCGTAGCTTGCCAGAGCAT
>DRZW01000040.1 GCA_011380105.1 Halothiobacillaceae bacterium | reverse complement strand
TAAAGCTACCAGCAAGATCCGTATCGGACGAATATCTCGCAGATCAAACCCCATGTGTCCAGCGGTATCCTCACCCCGCAACAGAGCATCCAGTGCGCGACTTAACCACCAGAGCGCCAGCGCGGCGGGCAGCACCAGCACTATTAGTACCGTTAGGGTACGCCAGTCAGCCCCCCCTAAACTACCCATGCTCCAAAAGGTGATTGAACGAAGCTGAGCATCATCGGCGATATACGTCAATAGACCTGTCGCTGCACCGGTCAGAGCGCTAATAGCAATACCGGCCAGCAGCAACGTGGCAGTAGCACCCATTTTCCCAGCCTTAAGCGTAATTAAATATACAATTAATGTGGTAGCCAGACCGCCAAGAAAAGCGGCTAGTGCCAACACAAACTGCCCACCGAACGGTCCGATCACCTCGGCAATCCAGGCTAACAGTCCGATACTGGATGCCAACACAATCCAGCTGGCCGCACCTAGTGCAGCACCTGCGGAGACGCCGATCAGACCCGGATCAGCCAACGGATTACGGAACAACCCCTGCATGGCGGCTCCAGAGACCGCAAGGCCCGCTCCAACCAAGATGGCTAATAAAACACGGGGCAGACGAATTTCCAGCACGACTGACTGGGTCATCGCATCCACCGCGCTGATACCCGGCAAAAACCCAAATAATGCGCGGAAGATATCAAAAAACGAAATTGCCATGGCGCCCACGCCTAACGCCATGATCGTCAACAATGCCAGCAGCGCAACACCTGTAGGTAGCCAGATTAGGCTGCGATCCAGCATAGGCCAACTAGGCTGCTTTTTGGTCAGTCTTTGATGCTGATCTGTGATAGAAGAGTTATTCACGTTTTACCCCTCAGCCGCCAGCGTTAGCGCAAAGCTGCGTCCAAAGATGTACCAACTTGCGCATCGATCATCGCCATAATAGCCTCAATGGCTTCTGGATGCCGGGGGCCGAAACCCAGCAATTGCAATAAATCCACCACTACAATCTGCCCTTTTTGGGCCGCTCGAGTCTTATCTAAACCGGGAATGGCTGATATTGCACCCTCTAGGCCGCCAGAGGCATCCACTGCTTGCTGGCTAAGAATCACCACATCCGGATCAGCAGCCAACAGGGCTTCGGCCGAAACGGCCCTAGTGCCTCTTATATCCGCAAAGACATTTTGGGCGCCTAGCATGTTGATAATGTCACCACCGAGTGTATCGCCCCCTGCCAGCATAGCACTGCCAGCACCATGTGATAAGAACATGGCCAAACGGCTCTGACGGACTTGCGGGTCATCAGGACGCAATATCGATTGCATCTGCACTTGATAATCTGTTGCTACGCGCTCTGCTTGGGTTTCAAGACCGAGTAACTTCCCCAGATAGTGAATACGCTCAACGGCACTGGGCACATCGTTGACATCCGGAACACGCACCAGATCCACACCCATGCGGGATAATCGATCTACTGCCGCAGGCGGCCCCATGGCCGAGGTGCCAATGACCATATCCGGTCGTAGCGATAGCACGCCCTCTACCGACAGTTGTCGCTGGTATCCCACCTTAGGTAGCGCTCCGGCCTCTGGTGGGTAGATGCTGGAGGTGTCCACCCCCACCAACATCGACTCCCCGCCCATCGCATAAATCAGCTCAGTGACTTGGCCACCGACGCTAACAATGCGCTTAGGGTAGTCTTCAGCCGCATAAGCAGGCAGAAGAAAACTGCTAAGCACAAGCAGAACAGAAAATGAAAATGACCGCAAAACGAAGATTTTTTTCATAATAAAAACCATCAAGCCAGTTGCAACTCATTATATTCAGGTTCAATACTAGCAACGATGGCTCGCCATTTCTGCAACTCAGGAACCCCCGGTTTACGCTGACCAAACAGGGTGAGCAGCGATTGACCCTGATGGTTAAACATTTCCATAGATGTCACAATACCATCATCAGTCGGGCGACGAATAACCCAGGCTCGGGCAATATCCGCGCTACGTACATGTAGGTTAAAATCAGGGTCTATCACGTTGAACCAGTCTTCCATCTGCACGATCCGGTTTACGGTGCCCGAATGGATCTGAATGCAGCCGACATTGCCAGCGAACGCCATGATCGGCACCTCTTCTTCTGAGGCAATTGATAAAACCTGCATCCAAGCCGTTGTATCGACCCGACGGGCACGCTCATCACCGGCCAATCGCAATGCTTGCTCGCGGCCTAATCCAAACCGACGAATCATCGGGTGAAAATCATGCACATCTCGCAGCGTATCCCAAGCTTGCCAAAAGGCTTCTAAGGGGATCAGTCTATCATCTACACCGTCTGCAACGTAAGCTGGAAGAATGGGGTTCGATTCTGTGGGTAGCCGATAACGCTGAGACTGATCTGATGATCCTTTCACCAACTGCGAGAACATTTGGTGATCACTTTCTGCTAACAGAAATATCTTGTGTACGGCATTACCGGATTTATCAAAAAACTGTAACGAACGTCTGCGGTCGCCGTCAGGTGTTTCTGACTCAACGGCAAATGCGAACGCCCAGTGTCTGATAAACATGCGCAGGTCTATCTCGTCCCCTACAGCCAGGCCAATATGACCATTGAAACTAAGATTTCGGTACACGCCTTTATGTTCCATCACCACACTATCATTGCGGGTCAGCGCCATTACCCGACCCATGAGCGCCGCTTTATTGAGCAAGGATGGTGCATCCTCAGTTAACGGCCATGCTTTATGCTTCGGGTCTGCCTGCAGAAGCAGCATTTCGCTAACACCCAATTGTGCGGCTTCATCGCGTAAGCGCAGTTGCGGATTGGATTGTCTAAATTCATTCAATCGCAAGGCCAGATCACTGATAATTGCTTGTGCATCGTTTGATTCAGACATAAATTAGTACTCCTTGATGGTTCGTTCCCATCCGGGGGAGCAACCCACCGGCATGCTCTGCACTTAATTAGCCTTGGCTGGTTGTCATGACGAGGAGCCTTATGGCTACTGCACACGCTTGAGTTTTGTGTCAACCTCATTTGGAGAAGAGCTGCAGCTATCACAGCCGGCCAAACTCAAGACCGCCACACTGGCAACCAGCGTACTGAAGCTGCCATTGGTCAGTTAACTGGTAGCAGCCTGTGAAGTACAGATGTGGACCAGCTTTGGGAATCGAAATCAAAGCCATCGGTATCACGCCAATCAAAAGTCAAATCGGCAGAAGCTCCCT
>DRZW01000060.1 GCA_011380105.1 Halothiobacillaceae bacterium | reverse complement strand
GAGGGCAGATAGAGTGATGCGATCTGAAAATCACCGAAATCAAAGGCGCAGTAACGGCCTTCGGCATCAAATTCGGGTAAACCCAGTTGGGTAATGATATTTTCTGGAGGCTGTCGGCTGTAGATAGCCACACCACTATAACCCTTGCGCTCTGCATCAACGTACTGACACGTATAGCCCTTAGGGTAGAATTGCGGCGCGGTTAGTTGATGAGCCTGTGCTTTGGTTTCCTGAATACAAACCACATCGGCATCCATCCCCGAAAGCCAATCATAAAAGCCTTTTCGAACAGCGGCACGAATACCATTGGCATTGAAGGTAATGACACGCATATGTCGATCTTTGCTAATCTCAGAAAACGTGAATGATAGCAAAGCTCACAGCCAGAAAGCCGCCTATTATTTCAGACCAAAAAAAACCCCGATCAATCGGGGCAAGGGTTCTTCCCTGATCAGCCACAGATGTTGAGAGTCAGCTTGCTAACAAAAGTTCACCTCGCAATAAAAAAAACCCGCCGAGCATGCTTGGCGGGTTGGAGGTTGCCGGTTTTTCGGCCACAGTGAACAATATTAAAAACCGCTATTTGATCTCCACGGCTAAAAACAATGGTTGTCTACCACGCAGCAGCCGCACGGCAACCGGTCGGTCGGCGGCAGCGTCATTTAATGCGCCAACCAGATCATCAATATTGTGTAAAGCTACACGGTTGACTTCTAGCAGAATATCTCCGCTACGCAACGCACCCATAAACGGGGAATCGCGGTTGATGTCGGTAATGCGTACGCCGTACCGCAAACCTAAGCGCGCTAGCTCATCATCGCTGATATTTTCAGCGGCCAGACCATACTTGTCGAGATCACCACGCGCCCGAAATCCTACTGTACCTAATTCATCCGGTGTAGCTTTAAGGGTTATCTTTTTGCCATCACGAATTACATCGACATCAACCTCTTTGCCCACGACGGCATTCCCGACAATCAAGGGCAATTGACTGGAGCGTTCAACATCTTTTCCAGCAAAACGGATAATAATATCTCCTGACTTAATCCCGGCGCGTTCTGCGGGGGAGTCATCTTGCACCTGTGCCACTAATGCTCCTTTGGTGTTATTCAAACCAAATGAGCGCGCCAATTCATCGGTGACCGGTTGGATAATGACCCCCAAATAGCCACGGGTGACACTACCCTTTTCGCGGAGCTGGTCGGCCACGTGCATGGCTTCATTGATCGGAATGGCAAACGAAATGCCCATATAACCGCCGGATTTGGTGAATATCTGGGCATTAACCCCAATCACTTCGCCATTGGCGTTAATCAGTGGGCCGCCGGAATTACCCGGGTTGACCGGCGCATCAGTTTGGATAAACGGCACGTAATTATCCGAGGGTAAATCTCGGCCTACCGCTGAGACGATCCCGTGGGTGGCAGAATGCGATAAACCAAAGGGTTCGCCAATGGCTAACACCCACTCACCGACGCGCACCTTATCGGAATCACCAATGGTGACCGTTGGCAAATCCTTAGCATCGATCTTCAACAAAGCAATATCGGTGCGCTCATCTGCACCAATCAACTCCGCAGTATATTCTTTTTGGTTACTCGTGCGGACGGTTATTTCCTCCGCATTCTCCACCACATGGCTATTGGTGATCACATAACCATCACTGCTGATAATAAAACCAGAACCGAGCGAGCGAGCCGGACGACTACGCTGCTCGGGCATATGATTGAAGAACTCGCGGAACATATCACCTAGCGGCCCCGGGGGAAGAACAGGCATGCCCGGGAAACCACTCCGGACCTGAGGTGTTTGCGCTACTGTGCTGATATTAACCACCGCATCGGCATTTTCTTCAACCAGCTTGGCATAATCGGGAAATGGGGTTGAAGGGGATTTTGCCACAGCCGTTTGGGCAAAGCCCAAAAGCAGCATGCCTATTAAAAGCCAAACCAGACCAACAGCCAGCCGACTTTGAACATCTCGACACTGTGATTGATTCATTGTTTGCCTCCTCGGCGCAAAAAACAGATAAATAACGGCAGGGGTTTAGTCCGGGATTACGGACGTTTTCTTCCCTGTAACAAGCAAATAACGCAAAAATAAATCCCGGTCTGAAGGATAACCCAAAAAACCCTAAGAGCGTTCTAATTAAGAGTAGGTTCCCCACTTACATCAACGCGGGTCATCTAGGTACAGCAACACGCCCTGCTCCCGGAGTGTATCCTTAATCAGATCGATCGCTGCCGTGACCTCAATCTGTGGGCCTTTAGCGCCTAATTCAACCAACTGCCAACGCGGGGAGATCACGGGTAGAGAAAATAAACGCACAGCTGGCCAGCGCGCTTGGATTAGCTCCATTAAATCAATCAATTCCGATTCCGGGGTGTCAACCACCCAAACGGATTGTTCAATATAGTCCTGATTGGCAATATCCCCCAATCGGTTAGCTAAAATCCAATCGAGCATCGGGTGCGCCATAGCCGGAAAACCGGGCATAAAGTAAAGCTGATCTATATAAAACCCCGGTACGTTATTGACCGGGTTTGGCAACAATCCTGCACCTTCAGGCAGATCAGCCATTAACACCCGTTTGGGATAGGCCTGATCCCCAAAGCGCTCGACAATACATGCCTCTGCCTGAGGATGACGGATCAGTGGGCGGCCTACCGCTTGGGCAGCACAGGCCCGGGTTAAATCATCGGGTGTAGCACCAATACCCCCAAAACAGAAAACCACCGCCTGTTCGGCAATGGCTTGTTTTAGGGTTTGCGTGATCCGCTCAGGTTCATCCCCAATAAATAATGACCAGTCCACCCGCCGACCTAACGGGGTTAATCGCTCGATCACAGCAGGTAGATGACAATCGGTACGCCGTCCAGAAAGGATTTCATCGCCAATCACCACCACACCAATGGGATTGTCCGCCGCTAACTGCTTGGCCATCAGCGTTCAGCGCCCATCGCCAGTGCATTTTTGTGTACTAAATCACGCTCACGTCTGTCTTCGACGGCATCGTATTCAGAGTGCTCCACCCAACCCTGAGTGTGTTGGCGGACAATTCGTGCCAGCGCATCGAGGTGGTCATCGCGCTCATTAAGTGCCGGAATATAGTGGTAGATTTCGCCACCAGCCTCTTCAAAATACTCACGATTTTCATCGCCAATTTCTTCAATGGTTTCCAGGCAATCAGCCGAGAAACCGGGGCAAATGACCGCCACATGCTTTACG
>DRZW01000028.1 GCA_011380105.1 Halothiobacillaceae bacterium | reverse complement strand
GTGATGTTTTGTCCAAATTGGCTTATGGGAACGTTGCCGCATGCGGTAAATTAGAATGTGCCAATAAGCTTATTTTCTGCCATGGCGACTCGGCACAACGCTATGATCCCGCGTTTAGATGCTCACAAAGTCAAGGATCTGCCCAAGCCCATGCAAACCAAGCGATAAACATCGGACTTTATACCACCACAAGGAGTAGGATATGTTATCAATGGGATTTATGCCTCCGGTCGATACCCGACAAATCACCAATCGCAGCGTGCCTATTACCGGCCGCCGAGCACTACAATCCAAAACTGATCTCAAAGGCATTATCACTCATGCCAGCCAGTCATTATCGGAGGTATCGGGCTTTGAACACGACGAGTTGATTGGCCAGCCGCAAAACATTCTGCGTCACCCGGATGTGCCCGACACCTTCTATCACTACTTATGGCAAGAACTTCAAGCCGACCGTGAATTTTTTGGCATGGTCAAAAACCGTTGTAAAAACGGGGATCACTATTGGGTGATGATGCGCACAGCCCCGATCATTCAATCCGGGAAAAAGGTTGGCTATACCTCAGCGCGTTTTCTACCTAAAGCAGAAATCATTCCGGAATGGGAGCAATTATTTCAAGATATGCGCCGTGCTGAGAGCAAGCAGAGTTACATTGATGAACGACGTTTTAAACCGGCCTACCAAATTCTAAACCGCTTTATCCGCAGACGCGGCTTTAACAACTTACGGGATCTCGTACTTTCCACGCGGGCTTAAGGCCCATAAACACCGTCCAAGACCAGCAAAACAACTCGCTTAGTCATTTCGACTTACTAGGCAATCTGCCACCGGGGGGGATACCAACCCGGCCAACAATTGGGCAAAATAATAGCTTTCACGTGAATAAGCAGTCGTCAACTGGCTGGCAGACCAACACGGCATTGCTCTTAACCCCCTACAGGTTGCTGGTGTCGGGAGGATGTCACTGATCACCACCAACCAAACTGAAGCCAGAAGGGCTTCTATCGGCCAAGTGGCAAACTGAGCGCCCCGGGGGCTTGCCAATCGGCTACACTATTTGTCTCGCTTTTTGTTAATTGTCAACTCCGGGGTTATCTCACTTCATGGCCGATCCATACATCCGCATTCGCGGGGCACGCACCCACAACCTGAAAAACGTTAATGTTGATCTGCCACGGGAAAAGCTGATTGTTTTCACCGGGCTGTCAGGTTCCGGGAAATCATCACTGGCTTTTGACACTATTTTCGCCGAGGGTCAGCGCCGCTATGTGGAGTCGCTATCGGCCTATGCCCGGCAATTTCTGTCGATGATGGACAAGCCGGATGTCGATTCGATTGAAGGCTTATCTCCCGCTATTTCCATTGAGCAGAAAACCACCTCGCATAATCCGCGTTCCACGGTGGGCACGGTCACCGAAATTTATGATTATCTGCGCCTGCTGTTTGCCCGCGCGGGCACACCTCGCTGCCCTACTCATGGTATTGATTTAACCGCTCAGACCGTCTCGCAGATGGTGGATCAAATCATCGCCCTGCCGGCGGGTTCTAAATGGCTGTTGCTCGCACCGATGTTTGAAAACCGCAAAGGCGAACACCACAAACTGTTTGCTAAATGGCAAGCGCAAGGCTTTTTACGGGTACGTATTAACGGCACCGTGCACGAAATTGATGATTTACCTGCGCTTAACCCCAAACAAAAACACACCATTGAGCTGGTGGTTGACCGCTTTAAAATCCGTGATGACTTACGCCTGCGTCTGGCCGAATCGCTTGAAACGGCACTACGCATGGCCGAGGGCAAAGCGGCGGTGGTCAATATGGACAACCCCGATGAACGCATCACCTTCTCTGCCCGCCACGCCTGCCCGGAATGTGGTTATGCCATCGGTGAGCTAGAACCGCGCTTATTTTCATTTAACAATCCCACCGGGGCTTGCCCAAGTTGTGATGGTTTGGGGGTTAAGACCTTCTTTGACCCGGCCAAAGTGATTATCAACCCCGAGCTATCGCTGGCCGCCGGGGCAGTACGCGGCTGGGATCGGCGCAATGCGTATTACCACGCCCTGCTGGCTTCATTGGCCGTGCATTATAAATTTGATTTGGAAACGCCTTGGAACGAACTCCCTGAGTCGATTCAGGATGTGGTCTTAAACGGCAGCGGCAAAGAAAAAATTAACTTCACCTACATCAACCCCCGTGGCCGCCCTACCCAGAAACGCCACCCCTGGGAAGGCGTGTTGCCCAATATGAACCGGCGCTACCATGAGACCGAATCTCAGGCGGTACGTGAAGAGCTGGCGCGGTATATTTCCCATCAAACCTGCCCAAGCTGCCATGGCAGCCGCCTGAACGAAGCGGCACGGCATGTGTTTATTGGTGAACAAAACCTGCCAGAAATTACCCGCTGGTCGATTGGTGAAACCTATCAGTTCTTCCTCGATCTGGATTTAGACGGCGCACGCGGTGAGATTGCCGCCCCGGTGATACGCGAGATACGCCAACGGCTGCGCTTTTTGAATGATGTCGGCTTGGATTATTTATCACTCGACCGCGCCGCTGAGACCCTCTCTGGCGGCGAAGCCCAGCGCATTCGCTTGGCCAGTCAGATCGGCTCGGGGCTGGTGGGGGTTACGTATATTCTCGATGAACCCTCCATTGGCTTACATCAGCGCGATAACGACCGTCTACTGGCAACCCTGTCCCATTTACGTGACCTAGGCAACACTGTGATTGTGGTTGAACATGATGAAGATGCCATTCTAAGCGCCGATTATGTACTCGATATTGGCCCTGGCGCAGGACGACACGGTGGGCAGATTGTCGCCTCCGGCACGCCGCAGGATATTATCGACCATCCCAAATCGCTTACCGGGGCTTACTTATCTGGCCGCAAAAAAATTGAACGCCCGGAGCGTAAACAGGCTGATGCCAATGCCCAACTGGTATTAACTGGGGCACGTGGCAACAACCTCAAAGGTGATACCTTACGTCTGCCATTGGGGCTATTGACCTGTGTGACCGGGGTTTCCGGCTCGGGTAAATCCACCCTGATTAACGACACCCTTTATCAAATCGCCGCCCAGCACTTAAACCGAGCCCAGGCTACCGCCTCTCCCTACGAAGCTATTGAAGGACTCGATAAGCTAGATAAAGTCATCGATATTGATCAATCCCCCATTGGCCGCACTCCGCGCTCCAATCCGGCCACCTACACCGGCTTGTTCACCACCATCCGCGAATTATTCGCCGGCACCCCAGAAGCGCGCTC
>DRZW01000134.1 GCA_011380105.1 Halothiobacillaceae bacterium | reverse complement strand
TATAAGCGGTTTTGGGAGCAATAATGCGATCAAGTCTTCCGGGAGAGACCTCCCGCAGATCGCGATCAAGATGGCCGTAATAAGCTCGAGCTTCGTTGCCGTGCAATTCTATCCATATTTCATGTGCATTAGCGGAAGTAGCAATTGCCAGAGTAATAGCCAGAGCGAATAGTTTTTTCATGGTGGTCTCCTTGATTAGTTGGATGATCGTTAAGGCCGGTCACGCATTGCGAGGTGTGGTTGTGCCCTTCACGCCTAGCGGGAGTAACATTCTGATAACCTCGACTTAAAAGTGGTAACGGGCCTGTGCAGTGAAGGTTCTTGGCGCGCCGGGGGTAACCCAGTTTTGCCAGTACGATGAGCGGTAATATTTGCGATCAAACAGATTGTCAATTTGTAATGAAATCTCAACATTCTTCTGCGGGCGGTAATAAGATCGGGTCTGTACGGTAGTGTAAGATGGCAGCTTAAAGTCCGGATCATTTTGATTGCCGACTCGCTCACCCATATAAACAATAGCACTGCCAATACCGAAAATATGGCCATTGCTTAACGGAATTTCGTAATTGGTCAGCAGACTTGCGCTGTTCTTGGGTACGTTGAGCAGTCGCGTGTTATGGATGTAAGATACACCGTCCGCCTGGATTTGGGCATCCACAAAGGCGTAACTTAAACTCATACGCCAGTGATCGTTAAGTGCGCCGTTTAAATCCAGCTCAAAGCCACGACTTTTTACCTTTCCGGCCGTGATGAAGTAGGCCGGATCCACTGGATCACGTGTGAGGACGTTCTTTTTTGTGATATGGAATAATGCAACATCAATCGTTACCCTGCCATCGCCTAGCAGGCTTTTAACACCCACTTCAAAAGATGTAGCTTTTTCAGGATCGAACTGATTGCCATAACGATCAGCACCGCTATTGGGATCAAAGGACCGTGAAATATTGCCGTATAATGACATCTCGGGCATGACATCAAAGCTCAGCCCCAGTCGCGGGCTTAATGCCCGATCGGTCTGACTGGATTTCTGACCGGTTAATTGATTTGTTGATGACTGTTTAAATTGATCAAAGCGCAGTCCAGCTATTAAACGAAGATCAGGCCGCAAGTACAGCATGTCTTGTGCATAAAAAGCTGCAGTACGTTCGGCATCTTTACGAAAGATGCGTCTTCTCTCATCAAAGGCCGGCAATGGTGCAGCTCCATAGGTCGGGTTTTTAATATCAATCAAGTACAAGTCATTCGGCGACCCAGAATAGGGACGACTCCGGCGCATATCGAAGTCCTGGCTGTAATCACTAACCTCTAGGCCAAACAGTAGATAGTGCTGTTTGCCAGCTAATTGTGTGCTTCCCCGTAATTCTACGACTCCTACAATATCGTCGCTCTCATAATCACGGTGCCGACGCTCTCGGGAAAGCATACCTTCCGGAACACCCGCTGCTCGTTGTGCTTCCACGCTGGCACCAAAGGGTTCACTGGAATAACCTTTCAACTGGCTATTGATGTGTGCAAGCGTAAACTGTGCCGTCCACTCGCTGCTGATATCTTGTATAAGCCGGATACGGTTGGCCAGGGTTTCTAAAACAATTGGCCCGTCGTTTGGCTCGCCTAAAAAACGCGAAACCGGTAAAGCTGATGGGTCATTGTCAATGGAAACCACGCCACGATCAAGCGGGGTTTCCTGTCGCACAAACTCGCCATCGTAATGCAGACGGGTACTTGAGCTGGGTTTCCATGTCATCGCTGGAGCGATAAGATAACGCTTTCCCCTTACTTTATCCCGAAAGGTATCACCGTTCTCTATGGCTAGGTTTAGCCGTCCGGCAAAAGTGTCACTCAATGGCCCGGTTACATCAAGAGTGCTGCGCGTCGGTCTTTCGGTTGAACCGGAGAGCGTTATTTCGCCCTGTTTTTCAAAGCGGGGACGCTTGGTCACAATATTAACCGTGCCACCCGGGTCAGTCCTACCCACCAAGGCAGAAGCCGGACCTTTCAATACTTCAACACGTTCTAGATTAGCCGCATCCTGCTTGCCGGTACAACCGCGGTTGGTACGGACAACATCAGTCAAACACATCTGCCCACGGTTAATATCACCTGAAAAGCCACGAATAGAGTAGTTATCCCACAGTCCGCCAAATTCGTTCTGCATTGCTACGCCGCTGATGTAGTTAAGCGCATGGTCCATACGGGTAGCACCAATATCTTCTAGCATCAGTGGCGTAATAACCGAAACAGAAACAGGTATTTCCATCGGATCAGCCGGCATGCCTAACGGGCCGGTTACTTCTAGTGGTTGATAGGAATTGTATTGCTGTAAAGCCTCGGCATGGCTCGTTACCCGAACCGGATCCAGATTGATCGCCTGCATATCCAGGGCGAAGGCCGGTGGCAGACAAAACGACACGGCGACAGCCAACGCGATAGGCGTCCGGGAAGAGATACGATAACTGGTCGGGGTGCACAGGTAAGGCAGCATGTAAAACACTCCTAAATTACTAGCCATGGATAATAATCTGCTGGCTTGCTTGCTGGTGGGTACCACGAGCCAGCCTGCAGTCTATGAAAAGAACCGGCTTTGCGACTGTTGATAAGATTACAAAAAAATATTGACAATGCAAACACGAACGGTTACCAATTAGCGCTACATGAAGGTTGAGGTTTGTTTTTGCAGCTTCAGAGATGCGTTGACGAAGGACTGGCGGACATGTACTCAAGGAAGGCAAGGAGGCTGCAAGTGTTTGATAAATAATGTGTTATAGCAAATCGAGACCTCATGTATCACCCGCATCAGGAAGATGCTTTAGCCAATGTTTGGTGGCTTTTGAAAGGGAGTTTGAGGGTGATGGTGCCTTGGCTATGCCGGGGCACCTCTTTTTTCGACAACCGTCTGACAACTACATGCGGTTTCTTTACACAGGGTGCTAGCTAGTCGGCACCTTCAAGGGGGGCGAGATCAGCCGGCTGATATGAGTAAGTACCGGATTTACCCAGTTGTTGCTAACCAAGCAGTTAACCCCGCATGGTAACGGCTGGAGATACCGATGACGAAGGAGATGGGAGAAGCTTATGGCGAATTTCGTCAGGAAACGGATTTGTTCTTCTTTGGTGACTTTTTGGTCTCTGCTGGTTCCTATCACTGCTGCAGTTCTGAGTTCCAAACCTGTCAATGCTGAAGAGCATACCGCTGAACTTGATCAGATAGTCATTACCGGCACCCGAACCCCTAGAGCACTGGAGGATAGTCCTGTACGCGTTGAGGTGATTACCCGCGAGGATC
>DRZW01000202.1 GCA_011380105.1 Halothiobacillaceae bacterium | reverse complement strand
TTTATTGCCCGTGCCCAGACAGCGGTGGCGGTGTATATTCTCGGTGATTTATTTGATTACTGGATTGGCGATGATCAGCCGCTGTCAAGTGAACTAGAACAACGTCTTAAGCGACTAAGCCAGATTCCAGGTCAGGTTTTTTTCATGCCAGGCAACCGAGATTTTCTGGCTGGAAAAACCTTGATGGAAAAACTAGGAGCGCATTATCTTAAAGCGCCGTATCGGACTGAGTTTACGGGTCGGTCGGTGGTGTTAAGCCACGGTGATGAATTATGCACCGATGATGAGGCCTACATGCGTATGCGCGCGCAATTGCGCTCACCGGCATTCATCAAGGATTTTCTGGATAAATCCCTTGAAGACCGTCGAGCGATTGCCGAGGCATTGCGCGCCCAGAGTGTTACTGACAGCGCGCAAAAACCTGAGGATATTATGGATGTGAACCCACAAGCGGTATTGGATTTATTAGACGAACAACAGGCCGATATTTTAATTCATGGCCACACCCATCGCCCTGCGGTACACAATCTTGGCAATAAGAAGGCGCGGGTCGTGGTGGGCGATTGGCGCAGTACTGGCTGGTTGGTCTCAGTGCAGGATAAGGAACTGCGCTTAGAGGAATTTGATTCTGCCCACGCAGAGGTTAAGGGACGTGTTTATCTACGATAGTAGGATGTTAAAAAACCAATGATGAATACTCCCATGATGCTCACTTGGGGGCGAGTGGCAGCCATTCCGGTACTGGTGCTGCTGTTTATGGCACTGCCGGAGCGTATTGCCTATCCAGTCGCAGCTTTGCTGTTTGCACTCGCTTCAGTGACCGATTTTTTGGATGGCTACTTAGCCCGGCGTTGGCAGCAGTTCACTGATTTTGGCGCCTTTTTAGACCCAGTTGCCGACAAGTTGATTGTAGCGGTCGCACTGGTGCTGTTGGTTTACCGCGATGGCGGGGTGCTGCTGACGCTTGCTGTTGCGATTATTCTCAGTCGCGAGATATTCATCTCCGCGCTGCGTGAATGGATGGCCACCAAGGGCGTTGCCGCAGCGGTAAAGGTTTCGATCTGGGGTAAGGTGAAAACCACTGTACAAATGATCGCCATCACCCTCTGTTTGTATCACTGGCCGTTACTGGGGCTGGATGTTGCTCTGCTAGGCTTGATTTTGTTATTAGTTGCGGCGGTATTAACCGTGGTATCGGGTGTTCAGTATGCTATCGCCGCTTACCGGGTCCTAAATTGAGCAGCTCATAGAACTCAAAACTGCTCGCTATGGTTTTTCAAGGCTCCCATAAGCCTGCATTCTACTCGCAGCCTAATTGGCACTGGGGTTAGAGAATTAACATGCCCGATTTTCGTTTCCTGCGAGCGCTGCTACGCCTGCTACGCTTGGGCTTACATGTGCTCACAGGGCTGATCTTAGCCATGCTTTTGCCTATTTTTTCCGGGGAACGCCGTGCCGGTATTATTCGCCGTTGGTTAGCACGTCTGCCACGGTTGCTCGGTGTAAAGGTGGATTATCCCCGCCAAACCCTGCCGGCGGGCAGTCTCTGGGTGGCTAATCATAGCAGCTGGTTGGATATTCCTATTTTGGGCGGTCTGGCGGATAACGTGGTGTTTTTATCGAAGGCTGAGGTGCGGCGCTGGCCGGTGATAGGTTTTTTTGCCCGAGTTGCAGGCACGCTGTTTATCGAGCGCGGCACCGGTTCAGCCCTGGCTGCAGAGGCTATTGCCAGCGGGCTTGAAGAGGGCAAACGGATTATGATTTTCCCGGAAGGCACGACGACTAACGGATTGAAGGTGCGCCGTTTTCATAGTCGGTTGTTTAAACCAGTTGTTGATCTGAACCGTTGCGTGCAGCCCATTGCACTGCGTTACTACGATGCACAGCATAACCGGACAACGCTCGCCGCTTATACAAGCAATGGGCGATTGTTAAAAAGTCTTTGGCGAGTGGTGATGGCCGATCGGATTTATGTGGCCTTAAATATATCTGAGCCGATCTGGCCGGATAATCAGCAACCACGACCGCGTGATTACTTGGCGCGTTCTGCTCAACGGGTGATTCAAACCGTAGTGGAGAGCGGCTGTTAAGAACCAAGGGCTGTTTATGCATAAATTTTTCGCGAAAAACTTATGGTCAATCTAGCCTCTTGATTCTATTTCTCTTTTCAAGTTATCCATTCAGCCGCGCGTTAGATAGCCTCACAACCTTTCTGCACATCCTCACCAAACCTTTTTACTATGCTACAAGCGGTAAAAGAGATTGCCAGGCTGGTTAGCGCGATTGTGATTAAATATTTAATGTCCTCAACTTAATAATAAATCCATCCATTAATAGTAAGAGTCGCTTGCCATTAGCATAGATTTGGTGATTTAAGCATATGCTTTAAAACCAATAGAGAGCGGGCAACACCGCTATCAATCTGCGCTATTGCGTTGTTCGAGTAACCTAGTTATTGGTTTAGTGGGATTTTACGCAGAGCGGTGATGGATTTCTCAACGCTCACTGTCAATAGATAACCGATACAAGCCACGGCAATAATTGCAGGGCCCGAGCCCATATCAAAGTAATACGATACGAGAAGTCCGGTTAGGCAGAACAACAAGCTGTAGATGGCAGAGTGATACATCATCCCCGCTAGGGTGTGGGTATAACGACTAGCCAGATACGGCGGCAGAGTCAGTAGTGCTAAAACGAGCAGCAATCCGACGATCTGGATCATCATCACCACGGTTTGGGCAATCAATACCATCAGCATCAGATACAACCCAGTGGCGGGAATGCCGCGAGTGCGTGCAAAGGTGGGGTCGAATGAAAACGATAAAATATCGCGGTAGTAATACATCGTCAGTGCCAGTATGAGTGCATTTAACCCCGCCATCATCCACAATTCTGTGGTGGAGACGGTGAGAATGCTCCCAAACAAATACCCCATTAGGCCGGTGTTATAGCCTGGGGTTAAGTCAATCATAATCAGCCCAAAAGCCATGCCAGCGGCCCAAATAACGCCAATTAACGTATCAACCCGTTCACGCTGTTTTAAGCTGAGTATCCCGAGTAACAATGCAGCTAGGGCGGTAAACATAGCAGCGACGGGTAATACTGGCAGGCTGAAAAAGACAGCGGTGCCAACTCCGCCATAAGCGGTGTGAGCAATACCCCCGGCCATAAAAACCAGCCGGTTGACGACCACCAACGCCCCGACAATACCCGCAGCAATACTGACAAGAATTGCAGCGATCAGGGCATGCTGAACAAAACCTTGAGCGAGTAGGCTGCTTAATTCGGACATGTCAACTA
>DRZW01000230.1 GCA_011380105.1 Halothiobacillaceae bacterium | reverse complement strand
ATAGTTTTCGGGAATATTCATTAATTTACGCAGATCAGCTTCAGCTTTTTCTGCGATGGCAACAAAATCCTTACCCCGATGGCTCATCTCCATAACCGACATGCCGGTATTGTCGAAATCAAGCATTTCTTTTTGTGCCCGTTCTAAGACAGCTTCAGGCAACATTGCCGGACCAGCACTAAAATTGAAAACTCGAGCCATGTATTACTCCTAAGGGTTTAAGAATCAAAAAACTTATTTTTCAAATAGTTAACCACTAAACATCATGCTAAATATTCAGCGCTTAATCGCAATTAGATCCGTATGTTGAGCACAACTACGGCCTTTTTTAGGGCTTACTCAGCACGCTCGGTCGGTGCATCTCTATCACAATCCGCCTCTGCTTCGACGGCTGAGACCGGCTCAATTTGGACCAGTCGCTCATCGCCAGCAAGGCGGATCAGGGTTACCCCCTGGGTGTTGCGCGAGGTCAGCGCAATCTGCGCTACTTCTGTGCGCACGAGTGTACCGCGATTTGAAATCAATATCACTTCATCGGCTTGATTTACGCGCACCGCACCCACCAACAAACCGTTGCGCTCACTGGTGTTGATCGCAATCACACCTTGACCACCCCGGTTATGTACGGGGAATTCATCTAATCGGGTGCGCTTGCCATAACCATTCTCCGTGGCCGTAAGCACCTCTCCCTCATCAGCGACGATCAGCGAGACCACTTCTTGCTCGGGTTGAAGACGAATGCCCCGTACACCCGCAGCCGTGCGTCCCATCGAGCGAACCCCATCCTCAGCAAAGCGAATAGCCTTACCTGCGTTCGAAAACAGCATCAGTTCTTTCGTACCATCGGTTAACGCCGCCCCGATCAGGCGATCGCCATCGCGCAGATCGATGGCGATAATACCCGCTTGGCGCGGGCGTGAAAATTCAACCAATGGTGTCTTTTTCACCTGACCTTTACTGGTAGCAAAAAAGACGAAATGCCCTTCTACAAAATCACGCACCGGCAGCAGGGTGTTAATACTTTCACCTTCCTGCAATGGCAAAACATTTACTATCGGACGACCACGGGCACCACGGGCACCTTGAGGCAACTGGTAAACTTTGCGCCAGTATACTCGGCCATGGTTGGTAAACATCAGCACCCAATCATGGGTGCTGGCCACCAGGAGTTGCTCGATGACATCTTCATCCTTCATGCGGGTTGAGACCTTACCGCGTCCGCCGCGGCGCTGGCTACGGTATTCAGTCAGCGATTGGGTTTTGATATAACCTTCACGCGACAAGGTAACAACCCGATCTTCCTCAGCAATCAGATCTTCCATGGTGAGATCTTCATGATCCACCACGATTTCTGTCCGGCGTTCATCGCCGTATTGTGTCCGGATCGCGAGAAGTTCGTCCCGAATCACCTGCATCAAGCGCTCATCGGAACGCAGAATATCCAAAAGATCAATAATGACTTCCAGCAGCTTGGCATATTCATCGATGATTTTATCTTGCTCAAGCGCGGTTAGGCGGTTTAGGCGCATATCCAAAATCGCCTGCGCCTGCTCTGGCGAGAGGCTATACCGGCCATCTTCCTGCAGACCTAACTGATCATCCAAGCCCTCTGGGCGTGAGGCATCCGCATCGGCACGTTCAAGCATGGTTTTCACCATGCCCGACTCCCAACTCTGCTCGAGTAATTCACGTTTGGCTTCAGCTGGTGTGGGCGCCTGTTTGATGACCTGAATCATCGGGTCAATATTGGCCATCGCGACCGCAAGGCCCTCTAAGATATGCGCGCGATTGCGGGCTTTCCTTAATTCAAAAATCGTTCGACGGGTGACAACTTCACGACGATGGCGCAAAAACACCTGCAGAATCTCTGCTAAACCAACCGTACGGGGCTGGCCATCAATTAGCGCAACCATATTAATGCCGAACACCGTCTGCAACTGAGTCTGCTGATAGAGGTTATTTAACACCACCTCGGGCAGCTCGCCACGGCGCAGTTCAATCACAATCCGCATCCCGTCTTTATCGGATTCATCGCGCAGTTCCGTAATGCCGGAGATTTTCTTATCACGCACCAATTCCGCGATGCGTTCAATCAACCGCGCTTTATTAACCTGATAGGGGATTTCTGTGATGACAATCGAGGTTTTGTCGTTTTTCTCATTGTGCTCGAAGTCAGCCCGAGCGCGAATCACACAACGGCCGCGACCATTTAAATAGGCCTCGCGCAGACCGGCTACGCCATTGATGATGCCAGCGGTAGGAAAGTCCGGTCCGGGTACATATTCAATTAACTTTTCTGGTGATAACTGCGGGTTATCAATCAGTGCGATAGTGGCATCAAGAATTTCGGTCAGATTATGCGGTGGGATGTTGGTTGCCATGCCAACCGCGATACCCGAGGAGCCATTAACCAGTAAATTAGGAAACTGGGCGGGGAGCACCTGGGGTTCTGACTCTGAGCCATCGTAGTTGTCGGTAAAATCGACGGTTTCTTTATCAATATCGGCTAGCAACTCGTGTGCAATCTTGGCCATGCGCACTTCGGTATAACGCATTGCTGCCGGGGCATCGCCATCAATCGAGCCGAAGTTACCCTGCCCGTCGATTAGCTGATAGCGCATGGAGAAGTCCTGGGCCATGCGTACCAATGCATCGTAGACGGCTGAATCACCATGTGGGTGATATTTACCGATTACATCACCCACCACGCGGGCGGATTTTTTATAGGGACGATTAAAGTCATTACCCAACACTTTCTGGGCAAACAATACCCGTCGATGCACCGGCTTGAGCCCATCGCGTGCATCCGGTAGCGCCCGCCCGACAATCACGCTCATTGCATAATCGAGATACGATTGACGCATCTCATCTTCCAAGTTAACTGGGAAAATCTCTTGAGCGAACTGCGACATCCGAATATGCGTCCTTTAAAATCAAAAAAACCCCTACAATAAACCAAATAAGCACGTATCCCGGATGTTCCGGCTTGCGTGTAGTGCTCTCGGCATTACGCTAAAGGGAGTCAACCAAACCTAAATTACGTCAGTCTGCTGACAACCTGCCCGAATGATAACACAGCCCAACACAAGGCGGCTGCAGCCACACCGGATTAAAAAGCCGCTTTCTGAACTAACTTGGGCATCAGATTCGAAACCGCCTAAGATCCCGACACAGTGATAGGCAACTGCTGTATAAAGGGCGAGCATTCAAGGAGTGGCGTTGCAGTAACGCAACATCATCACGGAGTGCACGCAAAGGGTTGCAGCAAATTGCAACCGAGCTGGAAAGACCTTGCTTTATCATTT
>DRZW01000148.1 GCA_011380105.1 Halothiobacillaceae bacterium | reverse complement strand
ATGTTTGGTTATGCGACAGATCTGCGCTCAGCCACGCAGGGCCGCGCTACTTATTCGATGGAGTTTAGTAAGTATTCCGAAGCACCGAAAAATGTCGCCGAAGATGTAATTAAAGGCAGCGTGTAAATACGTTGCTCAATTGATTTTTTGAATTAAGTTGAGGTATTAAGCAATGTCTAAGGAAAAGTTTGAGCGTAGTAAGCCGCACGTAAACGTCGGCACTATTGGCCACGTTGACCACGGTAAGACCACGCTGACAGCAGCGGTTACTCACGTGATGTCTAAGATCTACGGTGGTCAGCAAATGGCCTTTGATCAGATTGACAAAGCGCCGGAAGAGAAAGCCCGTGGCATCACCATCTCGACCTCACACGTTGAGTATGAATCTGCCACTCGTCACTACGCTCACGTCGACTGCCCTGGTCACGCGGACTATGTTAAGAACATGATCACCGGTGCAGCGCAGATGGATGGTGCAATTTTGGTTGTATCTGCCGCTGATGGTCCGATGCCTCAGACTCGCGAGCACATCCTGCTTTCGCGCCAAGTTGGTGTACCGCACATCGTTGTATTCATGAACAAAGCCGACATGGTCGACGATGAAGAGCTGCTTGAACTGGTGGAAATGGAAATCCGTGACCTGTTAAACCAGTACGACTTCCCAGGTGACGACACCCCGATTATTACCGGTTCTGCACTGAAAGCCTTAGAAGGTGACACCTCAGAAATCGGTGAGCCAGCCATTGTAAAGCTGGTTGAGGCGATGGATGAATTCATCCCTGAGCCTGAGCGTGCCATTGACGGCAGCTTCATTATGCCGGTAGAGGACGTATTTTCTATCTCTGGTCGTGGCACCGTGGTGACAGGTCGAGTTGAGCGTGGTGTGATCAAGGTTGGCGAAGAAGTTGAAATCGTCGGCATCAGAGAAACACAGAAAACCACCGTTACCGGAGTTGAGATGTTCCGCAAGCTGCTTGACCAAGGCCAAGCAGGGGATAACGTTGGTATTCTGCTGCGTGGTACCAAGCGAGATCAAGTTGAGCGTGGTCAGGTGCTGTGTAAGCCGGGTACCATCAAGCCGCATACCAAGTTCGATGCTGAGGTATATGTACTGTCGAAAGAGGAAGGTGGTCGTCATACGCCGTTCTTTAATGGCTATCGTCCGCAATTTTACTTCCGCACTACAGACGTGACTGGCGCATGCACCTTGCCAGAGGGCACCGAGATGGTCATGCCGGGCGATAACGTATCGATGCAAGTCACGCTGATCGCGCCGATTGCGATGGAAGAAGGCTTGCGTTTTGCGGTACGCGAAGGTGGCCGGACCGTCGGTGCCGGTGTCGTTTCTAAAATCATTGAGTAATTAGGTTATGGCTGGTCAAAGTATCCGAATCCGTCTGAAAAGCTTCGATCACCGTTTGATCGACCGCTCTGCAGCCGAAATTGTTGAGACAGCCCGTCGTAGTGGTGCGCGCGTTAAAGGGCCGATTCCTTTGCCGACCCACCGTGAGCGCTTTACTGTACTGACCTCACCGCACGTCAATAAAGATGCGCGTGATCAGTATGAGCTGCGTACTCATAAGCGCGTTCTCGACATTGTCGATCCAACCGACAAAACCGTTGATCTGTTGATGCAATTGGATCTTGCAGCCGGTGTGGATGTACAAATCCGATTAAATTAACGCTCTCTCTTTCAAAAAAAGCCCCCTGAATACTAAAAGGGGGCTTTTTGTTTTTGTTTGGTTCTGTTATTATATCGCGCTCTTATCTAGCCCGATGTAACTTCGGTTGCGTCGGGTTGGTTTTTTCCGGCGAACCGGTCAATCGTAATCGGCGTCGAAATCAGAACGAGGTATGTAAACCATGGCATTAGGTGTTGTCGGTCGTAAGATTGGCATGACCCGGGTGTTTGATGATAACGGGGTTTCAACTCCGGTCACCGTCATTGAGGTCGAGCCAAACCGAGTGACCCAGAAAAAAACCGTTGAAAACGATGGTTATGCGGCTCTCCAAGTAACAGTGGGCGAGCGTCGTGCTAATCGAGTAACTAAGCCCATGGCGGGGCATTTTGCTAAGGCGTCTACGCCTGCCGGGCGCACGGTTCGTGAGTTTCGGGTGGATGAAGAGCTGCTGGCGCAATACGAGCCGGGAGCAGAAATAACGGTTTCTATCTTTGAAGAAGTCCCTGCGGTTGACGTGACCGGCCAGAGTAAAGGGAAAGGCTTTGCAGGCACCGTTAAGCGTCATAACTTCCGCACCCAGGATGCATCCCACGGCAACTCCCTTTCTCACCGTGTGCCTGGCTCGATCGGTCAGAACCAGACCCCTGGTCGGGTTTTTCCCGGTAAGAAAATGTCGGGTCACATGGGTGATGAGCAGGTAACGACCCAGAACTTAAAATTGGTAAAGGTTGATGCTGATAACGGCCTGCTGTTAATTAAGGGCGCGGTTCCAGGTTCAACTGGCAGTGATGTGGTTGTTCGTCCAGCAGTGAAAGTTAAGGGTGGGGTTAGCTAATGGATATCCAATTAAATAATGGTTCCGCGCTCACCGTCTCTGATGATGTATTCGGGCGTGAGTATAACCAAGCCCTAGTTCATCAAGCGGTAACGGCCTTTTTGGCAGGTGCGCGTGCCGGGACTAAACGCCAAAAAAACCGTTCTGAAGTCTCTGGCGGTGGTGCGAAGCCCTGGCGTCAAAAGGGTACCGGTCGTGCTCGTGCCGGAACATCCCGCAGCCCAATCTGGCGCGCTGGTGGTGTGACTTTTGCAGCGCGTCCGCGTGACTATAGTCAGAAAATGAACCGCAAAGCCTACCGTGCTGCGATGCGGGCGATTTTCTCAGAGCTGCTACGCCAAGAACGTTTGGTTGCGGTTGATTCATTTAGTGTTGATGCGCCTAAGACCAAGAAGGTGCTTGAAAAGCTGACTGAGATTGGCGCGGTTAAGGGTAAGCGTTTAATTGTAACCGAAGGTTTCGATGAGAACGTGCTTTTGGGTTCGCGCAATGTCCCTGAGCTCGGTTATGTTACACCGCATGCACTTGACCCGGTCAGCTTGGTGGATGCCGATTACGTCGTGATCACCCAGGGTGCGTTGAAAATGGTTGAGGAGTGGCTTTCATGAGTAACGAAAAATATTTCGATATCCTGCGCGCCCCATTGGTAACCGAAAAAACGGCCCAGGCAGGTGAGTACAACCAGTACGCGTTTAAGGTGGCTAAATCGGCCTCTAAGCCTGAGATCAAATCAGCCGTTGAGAAGATCTTTGAGGTTCGCGTAACAAATATTCAAACCGTTAACACCAAAGGTAAAACTCGAGGTT
>DRZW01000017.1 GCA_011380105.1 Halothiobacillaceae bacterium | reverse complement strand
GGTTGTATCCGTCTTTCAAATCACGCTTAAGCATATGCACCTCATAAAATGTTTATGTTGTACACCTCTTTTATATATTAGAAAATACTGAGATACAAGGGGGTTATAAAAAAATCTTATATATCTGTGCTCTTAAATATAGCATGTTAAACAAAAGCACACCTTGAAAAACTCGATAGGGCAGCGTCAGCGGGTGGATTATCGGACGCTTCACTGGGTGGTAGTCGAGTGGAGCGGTTATGACTGTAGCCTTGATCTACAGTCTTTAGGAAGACTTAGCTGAGCAGCTTGATCAATTTTTGAAGAATCCCAGCGCCCCGGCTGGAATTAACGAGCGGTGCGGTCAGCATAAGCCTGAGGTAGGTATTCTAAGATGGAATAAGCCTGTTTATGCTGTATAGGTGCGTAATGTTCTGATCGTTGAAGCCAGACCGCAGTTTGGCGTGCTAGCTGCAATCCACGGTGTTTGGCAGACATTGTGTATCGATGCATAAAGCACCGTTGGCAATGACAAAAAGAAATTTAACCCAGGCTTATAGTGCGTTTGAAAACAGTGAGAGCAAACCCCTCATTCGAGCCTATATCTCGGCTAAAGAGGGTGTTTACTCGTGCTGCCCTCATTGACTAACTAACCGATCCGGGCAGAGAGCAAGGTGCATAAATAAGGCATGTTTGGATATTAGGGTGGGCGAAGCGAGCGGCGCAGCGGAATGATTCGGCTGAGTTGTATTCAGCCACGACAACCACGCCCAAAGGCGTGGCTTTGGCATTATAGGGGCGGGTGGGGTGCTAGTTACGGCTTAACTCATGCACCGCATCAACTAACACTTTAACCTTGGCCGGATCGACGTATTGGTGAATACCGTGGCCGAGGTTAAACACATGCCCCGGTTTTGGTCCGAATGCATCCAACACTCGTTTAACTTCCCTGCGAATGACCTCATCGGGTGCATAGAGCACGCTGGGGTCAAGGTTGCCCTGCATGGCAACTTTATCGCCAAGCTCTGCGCGCAATACGGCTGCATCTGCCGTCCAATCAATACCCACACCATCAGCGCCAGTATCAGCTAGTAATGGTGCCCATTGTCCGCCGCCTTTGGTAAACAGCACCACCGGAATGTAGCTGCCATCTTCACGATCACGCTTGACTCCATCAACGATCTTTTGCATGTAACGCAGCGAGAATTCGCGGTAATCATGGGGTGCGAGCACACCGCCCCAAGTATCAAAGACCATCAATGACTGCGCACCGGCTTCAATCTGTGCATTGAGGTAGTCAATCACCGAATCGGCCAAGATATCGAGCAGCAAATGCGCGGCTTTGGGGTCTGAATAAACCAGCCCTTTTACCTTTGCAAAGTCCTTAGTGGTGCCGCCTTCAACCATATAGGTGGCAAGCGTCCAGGGGCTGCCGGTAAAGCCAATCAAGGGCACGCGGCCATTTAGTGCTTTGCGGATTGTGCTAACCGCATTCATGACATAACCCAAATCAGAGATCATATCCGGGCGTTTGATCGCTTTGATATCGGCATGGGTTTTAACCGGGCGCTCGAACACCGGGCCCTGCCCAGGCACAAACTTCAGCCCTAAATCCATCGCATCGGGAATGGTGAGGATGTCGGAGAACAGGATGGCTGCATCCAGATCATAGCGTTCCAGTGGCTGCAAGGTGACCTCACAGGCCAGCTCAGCCGAGCGGCACAGCTCCATAAAACTGCCAGCCCGAGCGCGGGTTTCGCGGTACTCAGGCAGATAGCGACCGGCCTGGCGCATAATCCAAACCGGGGTGCAATCGACCGGCTTACGCGCCAGTGCTTTTAAATAGCGGTCATTTTTCAGCTCAGTGGCCATGCTTAAACTTCCAGATAATCGAGAATACCGAAGGCAGCATTACGGCCTTCATAAACAGCGGTGACAACCAGATCCACACCCCGCACCATATCACAACCGGCAAACATTTTGGGGTGACTGATCTCAAGGGCGGGCTTGTCAGCTTGTTGGTTCGCATCCCGCGACCATCACCATTTTGGTTAATCTGCTGCTCTTCAAACCAGCCCGCGGGCGATGGGCGGTAATCAAAAGCAATCCATGCCGCATCAGCAGGGATGATATGTTCGATCGTCAGCCCTGCGTGCCGGCCTTTACGGCGATATATTTTTCAATCGAGCCAATGGCATCTGCGCGAAAGCCATTATTAACCATTCACGTCTCTTTACACTGGAGGCCTTGCGGGCTAACTCGGCAACATAACCTCAGCAAGGAATTGGTTTTGCGCGATAATTTTCAGCTTTACCAATTAAGAATTTCGTTGTGAACCGGGCATTTCCATTCACAGGAAAGGTTCTAGCATTCAAGAAAACGGTCGCTCTGCGCAGCAGCCTGATCGGGAGTGAACTGTTCGCAGATTTCCTTGTATTCCTGGACACATTTGTGGGGCGGTTTGACTTCCGGGTCGTGGCAGGAAACACATGAGAAATGGATATTATCGCCCACAACTTAATATGTTTTGGTAAACAAGGGGGCTGGTGCGGTTGACAGGTATCTAGCAAATGGATCTTCGCTAATGCATCAACGCCAGATTGGCAATGATGCAGCCAATGAAGGGCTGCCCGTCAGCAGGCAAAAGAACACTCAGGCCGAGAGCTGTTCTTTGACTTTTTTGCTGACTAAAGCCATATCAGCACGGCCTTTGAGTGTTTGATTAGCAACGCCCATTACTTTGCCCATATCCTTCATGCCAGCGGCGTTAGTCTCTTTGATAATGCGATCAATCTCATTGCTGATCTCATCATCCGAGAGCTGTTCTGGCAAAAAGGTGGTGATCACAGCAAGCTCGGCGCGCTCAATATCAGCCAAATCTAAGCGATTGGCTTGCTCGTATTGATCAATTGATTCACGACGCTGCTTGGCAGCTTTAGTCAGTACATCTAGCACCTGCTCGTCACTTAGTGCTGTTCGGGAATCAACCTCAGCTTGCTTGACTGCTGCTAACAGCATGCGAATCGTGCCTAGGCGGGATTTGTTCCCGCTTTTCATCGCCGCCTTCATCTCAGCGGTTAGTTGATCTTTTATAGAACTCATTCCGGCACTCCAGGAGCGGTTAGGTTAGCGCAGGTTTGGCAAAGCCAGTCCAGACTTCGCGGCCAACTCGGTACTGGATAAATTAGAAAAATTGCTACAAAGCCAGCGCCTTTTAGTACATCCGTACGCGGCGAGCCTGCTCTTTGGCAAGACGCTTCTGGTTGCGCTTTATTGCCGCTGCCTTCTTACGCTTGCGCTCAGCGGTCGGTTTCTCGTAATACTCACGCTCGCGCATTTCACTAATAATTCC
>DRZW01000172.1 GCA_011380105.1 Halothiobacillaceae bacterium | reverse complement strand
GGTCTGCAACTGCTTTCCATTGTCCCCGCTGGCTGGATGGTTTGGAGTTCAAACTCTCCCATTCAAGAGCCGTCTGACTTCCAAGGTCTGTCCGTGCGCGTCATGCCATCTGAGCTGCTGCTGGCCACCTATGAAGCCTACGGCGCCAACCCGCGCGGCATGGCCTATAGCGAAGTTTATGGCGGTCTACAACAAGGCGTGATTGATGCTCAGGTTCAGCCGATGTTCGCCATGCGCGATATGAGCTTCTATGAAGTTCAGGACTATATGATTGAAGGCGACAACGCACTGTTTGTCACCACAGTCATCACCAACCCCAGCTTTTTCGATGCCCTGCCCGCCGAGCAACAAGAGCTGATTTGGGATGCCAAGGCCCAGCTCGACCCGTACATCTATGAGCAGCAGGTCGCATTGAATAAAGAGGCTGGCGAGGAAATCCGCGCCAATAGCGATACCCAGTTCTTGACCTTAAACGAAGACCAGAAAGAAGCCTTCCGTGCCAAGGTCGAACCGGTATTCGACAAGTTTGTGGAAATGGCCGGCCCGCGTGGCGAGCAAATCCTCAGGGAAATTCAGCGCGCTGTTGCTGAGGGTGAAAAAAACCACTAAGCCCGCTTGGTGACTTACCCACTAAACGCGCCGACCGGCGCGTTTTTTTTCTGCCTGCTTAACACTTAAAGGCAATATCTTTTTTTCACCAAACCGTCATGAAATCAGGGTAGTTTGTGCATTATTGAAAAATGTGAAGGAAAACATCAGTCGCAACAGGCTCGGAGGCATAGGCTATGCCAGAAAAAAAACCGCTTATACTTACCGTTAATAGTGGTTCATCCTCCCTGAAACTGGTGCTTTTCGATCACAGCGGGCAAGTACAGGCTCAATGGCTGGTTGAACGGCTCTGCGGTGCCAATGCCCAGGCAGTGGATGCCGCCGGCCACAAAAAGCCACTGCCTTATGCCGACCACCAACATGCCTTGAGCGCTTTTTGCCAACACTTTGGCGTTGATATTGCCGCATTGACAGCGCTAATCCACCGGGTAGTGCACGGCGGGGCACAGTTTACCAATCCTATTGAGCTCACCGCGCAGAATCGGCAAAAACTGGCCGAACTCGATGCCATCGCCCCTCTGCACAACCCGCCGGCGCGCGGGTTGATCGAAAATTTGGCAAAAGATTACCCAACACTGGTTCAGTTCGCCTGTTTTGATACCACCTTCCATAGCACATTGCCGCCAGAGGCACGTACTTACGCCTTACCCAAAGCCGAAACCGAGGCTCATCAAATCCGGCGGTATGGCTTTCATGGTTTATCCATTGCTTGGGCGCTGAGCGCACTGGCTTCCACGCTGAACAAGCCCCAAACCGAGATCAACGCCATTGTGTGCCACTTAGGCAGTGGCGCGAGCCTAACAGCCATAAAAGCTGGCGCGAGTATAGACACAAGCATGGGCTTCTCCCCACTTGGCGGGCTGATGATGGCGACCCGCCCCGGCGATCTCGATCCGGAAATCGTGCATTTACTCGCACGGCGGTATTCAGATGAAGAATTAACCAATTTACTTAATCACCGCGCTGGTCTGTATGGACTATGCGGTCTTACTGATATGCGAGAAATCCACCAGAAACGCCCCGAAAACCCTGCAGCCGAGTTGGCTTTTGCGGTATTTGTAAAAAGAATCCGCCACTTTTTGGGGGCCTATTTACTGGAATTGTCCCATATTGATGCACTAGTTTTTACCGGCGGGATCGGAGAAAACGATCCGCACACCCGCAGCGCGGTGTTATCCGGGCTTGAACGCTTTGGCATAAAGCTCGATGCCCAAAAGAATCAAATCCAGAGCGGGGAGATTGCCGCCTTGCACACTGCCGATAGTGACATTGGCATTTATCGAATTGCCAGCAATGAGGCTCGGCAGATGTTCAATGACATTCAACCCCTACTTTAACCAGCATTATTGTCAAAACCAAACTCAATTCACGAGGAATCCTCATGAGCAGCGAACAACATGGCATTGACGCCCAAGCCTTAGAAAGCATTGACGCCTGGTGGCGCGCGGCCAACTACCTTTCTGTTGGCCAAATTTATCTGATGGACAATCCACTGTTAAAGCGCCCGTTGAAACCCACCGATGTTAAGCCTCGCCTGCTTGGGCACTGGGGCACCACACCGGGTCTGAATTTTATCTACGCCCATGTTAATCACCAGATCAAAAAACGCGATTTAAACGCCATTTACTTAACCGGGCCGGGCCATGGTGGGCCAGGTCTGGTGGCATCGAGCTATCTTGAAGGCACCTATTCAGAAGTTTACCCCAAGATCAGCCAGGATGAGGCCGGCATGCGACGGCTGTTCAAGCAATTTTCCTTTCCCGGCGGAGTTCCCTCGCATGTCGCCCCGGAGACGCCAGGCTCGATCCACGAAGGCGGCGAGTTGGGCTATGTGCTCTCGCATGCCCACGGGGCAGTATTCGATAATCCCGATTTGATTGCCATTGCCGTAGTTGGGGATGGTGAGGCGGAAACCGGCCCATTGGCTGCCTCTTGGCACAGCAATAAATTCCTAAACCCGATCACCGACGGTGCGGTACTGCCGATTCTGCATCTAAACGGCTATAAAATCGCCAACCCAACCGTGCTGGCTCGACTTGAAGAGGACGAGCTCGAATCACTGATGTATGGCTACGGTTACGAGCCATTTTTTATCAGCGGTAGCGACCCGAAAACGATGCATGAGCAAATGGCCACGCTGATGGACAAAGTTATAGGCCGCATTCTATCCATCTGGGAGACAGCTCGTAACGAGAATAACCCAGAACGGCCACGGTGGCCGATGATTGTAATGCGCACGCCTAAAGGCTGGACCGGCCCGAAATTCGTTGACGGTCTGCCAGTGGAAAACCACTGGCGCAGCCATCAGGTGCCATTAAGCCAAGCTCGGGAAAACGCTGAAAACCGAGCCATGCTGGAAGAATGGATGAGAAGCTACCGCCCTGATGAGCTGTTTGATGAAAACGGTCGGCCAAAGCCGGTGGTATTAGCAGCCAACCCCAGCGGCAATCGCCGCATGTCAGCCAACCCCCATGCCAACGGCGGTCTGTTAACCAAACCGCTCCAGCGCCCTTGTTTTGAGGATTACGCGGTTAAGGTCAGTCGTCCGGGCTATGACAAACACGAGGCCACCCGGGTACTGGGCACTTACCTGCGTGATGTCATGGCCATGAATCTAAAATCCGCCAACTTCCGGATATTTGGGCCAGATGAAACCGCATCCAACCGGCTGACGGATGTTTTCAGCACTTCACCATGCACTTGGAATGCTGCAGTCTTGGATACCGACGAGAATCTAGCC
>DRZW01000178.1 GCA_011380105.1 Halothiobacillaceae bacterium | reverse complement strand
GATTTGCATTCCGGCACCAAACATCTGCTCGACAATGGCTTCAACACTCTGATCCTTGTCCGGTCGTTCGCTCCAATCGCTTAATTGTGTGAATGCGACCCCTTTGTATGAACGCTGAGTACCGGCTAACAAATCAAAACCGGCTAAGGCAATGGTATATTTTTGATTGGGGTTTTGCTGGGTTATCGCGGAGTATTGATCCCGCACCTGCATGGTGCGCTCTAACGCTGCACCGGGAGCCATGTTGATAGCGGTGATAAAATAGCCCGAATCTTCATCCGGCACTAACGTGGTGGGTATTTTCTGGAACAGAAAAGCTGAGCCGGCAATCACCGCGGCGAATATCGCCAGCCCGACCGGCCAGAAGCGCAAAAAGAATTGTACAAACCACAGATAGCCTTCCCGGAAGCCATCGAACCCCGCATTGAAAATTCTAAACGGCAGCAATGGCGGGCGGTCTTTCTGTTTTGCAAGCAAGAAGGCGCACATCGATGGGGTTAGGGTCAGCGCGGTGATGCCAGAAATAACCACGGCGATCGATAAGGCAACGGCAAATTGCCGGTACATCTCGCCGGCTAGACCAGGGATAAACGCCACCGGTATGAATACCGCCAATAACACTAAGGTGGTGGCTACAATCGGCCCTGAAACCTGATCCATTGCCTTAATGGAGGCTTCGCGTGCTTTTAAGCCTTCCTCGCGCATTATGCGCTCGACGTTTTCAATGACAATAATCGCATCATCCACCACAATGCCGATGGCGAGCACGAAAGCAAATAGCGTTAGCAAATTGATCGACATGCCGGCTAGATAAAGCCCGGCGAAAGCGCCGATGATGGAAACCGGGATGGCAATTAGCGGGACAATGGTCGCGCGGGGTTTTTGCAGGAATACGAAGATCACCAACACCACCAGGATTAGTGCTTCAATAAAGGTGTTGATCACCTCTTTGATAGATACACGGACAAAATCGGTGGTGTCGAGCGGGATGATATATTCCATATCACCTGGGAAGCGCTCACTTAAGGTTTCCATCACCTCGCGCACTTGGGCAACGGTTTCAAGTGCATTGGCACCCGGTGCCAGATACAGTCCGATTGGCACGGCCGGTACGCCGTTGAGTGTGGCATTAAGGCCATAACTTTGCGTTCCAAGTTCAACCCTGGCTACATCAGAAAGCCTTAGTGCTGTGCCGTCATCACCGGAGGCTAAAATGATGTTTTTAAATTCTTCAACTTCAGAAAAACGACCATCGGCTTTAATAGTGTAGGTAAAGGCCTCGCCGGGATGGTTGGGGGATTCGTTGAATTTACCGGATGCAAACTGGGCATTCTGTGAGCGAATTGCAGCGACAATATCATCTTGGGTGAGATCAAAATGCGCCAGCCGTGCCGGGTTAAACCACACTCGGATTGAGTAGTCTTGCGCGCCAAATAAGCTCGCATCGCCAACGCCATCAACCCGCCTGAGTTCGTCAATAACGTTAATCAGCCCGTAGTTGCTCAGAAACTGGGTATCGAATTGCTCAGTTTTCGACAGAAGGGCTATCACCATCAACAGCGAGCTGTTCTTCTTTTCGACGACAACGCCTTGGTCACGGACTTCCTGGGGAACTTGCGAGAGGGCCTGCTGGACACGGTTGTTGACGTTAATCGTGGCCTGATCAGGGTCGGTGCCGGTGGCAAAGGTGACCGTTAAGTTCATTGTGCCGGCATCTGAAGCGCTCGATTCCATGTAGATCATGTCATCGACGCCGTTAATTTGCTGTTCTAATGGGGCGGCGACCGATTCGGAAATGGTCTCGGCATCGGCGCCGGGGTATGTTGCGGATACTCCGACTTCAGGTGGGACAATCTCTGGGTATTGTTCAACTGCCAGGCCCATGACCCCGGCACCGCCGGCAATCATAACCACAATCGCAATAACGGTGGCAAAGATAGGGCGGTCGATAAAAAATTTGGAGATCATGTGGTTAGCTGCTTTTGATCGGTTCTGATCGATCTTGTGAATGATGCGGCGAGAATAGATTAATTAGGGTTATTAACATCGGCCTTAATTGTCTTTATCCGTACTGGGGTTGACCGGGTGACCGTCTGCCACCTTCACAAGTCCGTCTGTAATAATCACATCCCCAGCGTTTAAGCCCGATTCAATAATTCGTCCCTTTTTCGTCATTGGGCCTAAGGTGACGCGGGTTAACTGTGCTTTGTTTTCATCATCCAACACGAAAACGGCGTGGGTGCCAGGCTCAATGCCGGGTGTGATGGCTTTTTCAGGCACAACAATGACATCAGTTGGACTATCTACTAGCAATCGAACCTCAACAAATCGGTTGGGCAAGAGGAGGTGATCGGGGTTATCAAATATACCTCGCAGGGTAATGGAGTTGGTTTTGCGGTTGATTTCGCTGTCGCGGAAATTTAACTCACCGGTAATGGCACTGCCGTTTGTAGTGCGAAGACCAATGATTTCGGCCGGTACCGGATTTTGTGGGGTGGGGTTAAGCGCTGGGCGATCGGCGAATGGATCATTAGCCGGATAGGAAATCTGAACCTGTATGGGATCTATCTCATTGATGCGCACCAGTGAATCACCGGCGTTGATCAAATTACCCACCGATATTTTTCGCAAACCGGCAATGCCACTTAGCGGTGCAGTGACTCGGGTGTAATCGAGGTTGATCTGAGCAGATTGTAATTTTGCCTTGGCAATTTTTACTTCGGCCTGGGCTCGATCAAGGGCAGAGCGGGCATCATCCCGATCCTTTTCACTGGCAACGCCACGCTCGAAAAGCGAAGATACACGGTTCCAATCGCGTTGCGCGGCGCTCAGAGCAGCCTGAGCGGCGCTAACATCTGCACGAGCTTCATTGACCGTTGCCTCATAAGGGCGGGCATCGATGGTGAATAACAGATCATCCTGATTGACCTGTGCGCCCTCGATATACTCACGAGTGTTTAAAATCCCATCAACCTGAGCACGTACTTCAACCTGTCGGTTAGCTTCGGTGCGTCCGGTATAGGTTTTGTAAATATCAACATCCTGTGGCTGTAGGGTTAGCACCGGCACAATCGGTGGCGGTGGGCCAGCGGCAAGCGCTGAGAAGTTAGAAACAGAGAGTACCACCGCCATTACCAGTGGCTGCCAAGGCCGAACGGTTCTTAAAGATTTACAGGCGGTAACCGTGTCCATGTCTGATCCTCAATTGCATTGCATTAAAATCGGGCGTAAATGAATCTAGCTTCAATTAAAATTGAATCAGCAAAGCCGACTTAACTTTAGCTTGATAATGACAAACTAATTAGTGTACTGACTTTATTTGCTTCTGGCTAAGGCCAATTTCATACTTGATTGGG
>DRZW01000136.1 GCA_011380105.1 Halothiobacillaceae bacterium | reverse complement strand
TACGCAATTTAATGGCGTGAAGGTGCTAGCCGGATCACTAGCTAATGGTGCAAGGTTTCAGGTCGGTGCTAACACCAGACCGGATAATCAGATTACTTTCTCTATTGCGGGTTTGAGTGCAAACAATTTAGATGCCGGTGGGTTAAATTCCATTGTCAATGGTACTTTTTCGATTGGCGGTGGTGCTGATTTCAGTGCGATTATGGTGGCGGTTGATGCCATAGATGTTGGCATTAAAAACATCGACACCATCCGCGCTAAGCTCGGTGCCGTACAAAATCGCTTTGAGGTCACGATAGATAACCTCAATAACGCGATTGTGAATGAATCGGCCGCTCGATCACGCATTATGGATGCTGATTTTGCTAAAGAAACCGCGGATTTAGCCAAATATCAGATCCTACAGCAAGCAGCCATATCCGTGCTGACCCAGGCCAATCTGGCACCGCAGTCAGTACTGAGGCTATTTACTTAACGAGTTTTTTCGACCAGTAAACCTTTGAGGTTTGCTGTAATTCATACCAATGGCCCCAAAACTAACGGGGCAGGAGGAAAAAAATGAGTGTAATTAATACTAATATCTATTCCCTGCAAGGGCAAAATGCGCTTCGGCAGACCAATAAGGGGTTGGAAACATCCCTTGAGCGGTTGTCCACCGGTTTGCGCATTAACAGTGCCAAAGACGATGCGGCCGGTCTGGCGATTTCTAATCGTATGACCTCGCAGATCCGGGGTATGGAAGTGGCTGCGCGCAACGCCAATGATGGCATCTCCTTGGCACAAACGGCAGAGGGTGCGATGGGCACACTCACCGATACCATGCAGCGGATGCGTGATTTATCCGTGCAAGCAGCTAATGCCACCAACAACGCTGATGATCGCGACAACCTCAATGCTGAGTTTCAGCAGCTTAAGGAAGAACTGGAGCGTATCATCAACAATACCCAGTTTAATGGCGTTAAAGTGCTGGCCGGCTCACTGGCAAGTGGCGCTAAATTTCAGGTTGGCGCTAATACCACGAGTGATAACCAAATTAGTTTTGCATTGCAAAATATGACCACCGCCGGTACCGCTAGTGGCGGTTTGCAATCTGTTCTGGCAGCAGGGTTGTCTATCGGTGGCGACGCCGATTTCGATGCCATCATGAACGCTATAAATATTCTGGATGCTGGCATCAAGGCTGTTGATACAGAGCGCGCCAAACTCGGTGCGGTGCAAAACCGCTTTGAGGTCACGATTGATAACCTCAATAATGCGATTGTAAATGAATCTGCAGCCCGCTCACGGATTCAGGATGCGGATTTTGCTAGGGAAACTGCAGAACTGACTAAAAACCAGATTCTACAACAGGCGGGTACTTCAGTGCTCACCCAAGCAAATCAGGCGCCACAGGCCGTGTTGGGGCTACTTGGCTAGAAGGCTAAACGGGGGTGGCAGTCCACCCCCGTGATTTGGTTTTCGATTGTTTCATGGCGTGGCATCGCACGACACATTATAGTAATGTTGGTGCGTAATCCGCGGCAAAATGTCGTTAACCGAACAAACTGTTGAGGGCGAACCTATGAGTTCGATCGACAATGTAACAAACAATTTAACTTCCGTTTCTGGCATGCGCCTAGCCGATGTGCCGCGCAGGCCGGTGACGGATTTAGATGCGGCGGCTGGTGGAAAAAACCAGGCGCGAACTGAGGTTACTCAGGCCCTGAGCGGAGTCCGGGTGAGTTCGCAGGCCGAAGGAGCGAGTCAGGTTAGCCGCGACGAAGCAGTGCGCGCCAAAGCTATTGATGCTGATGAACTAAACGAGGCGTTAGCTGAGATTCAGGACAAACTCAGGCCCGATCCGCGTTCATTGCAGTTTACTGTTAATGAGACGCTCAATGACGTGGTGGTGCGCGTGGTAGATCCGGCCAATGATCAGGTGATTCGGGAGATTCCACCAGAGGCGATAATCAATCTGCGCGAGCGTTTGCGCGAGTTGAATGTCCAAGACATAGCGGCCTCTGACCTGTTTCCAGCCGGCGCATTGCTTTCGGATCAATCGTAAGGGGTAGGTCATGTCAGGTAGCGGTATTTCCATTTCGGGTATTGGTAGTGGCCTTGATGTGCAAGCGATTGTCTCGCAGTTGGTGCGGGCAGAAAGCGCACCCAAGCTTAATTTGCTGGATCGTCGCGAGGCGCGATTCGATCAAACCTTATCCGGACTGTCTAAGCTTAAAAGTGCGGCTAATGATTTGAGCAGCGCTGCTTTTGAGTTACGCAGCCTGGATACGTTTCGCACCCGTCGCACTGAGTCGAGCAATGAGGACATTGCAACGGCCACTGCACAGCCTGGTACAGCACTGGGCAGCTACGCGCTTGAGGTCAAACAACTTGCCTCCGCCCAGAAACTGGCCTCTGGTGGATTTGCCGATGCCTCGTCTACCGTTGGCTCAGGTCAGATGACCATTAAAAGCGGTGAGAATAGCTTTACGATCGACGTGGCTGCTACCGACTCCCTGAACGCAATTCGTGACCGGATAAATCGCTCAACCGAGAACACCAGTGTGCAGGCCTCTATCATCAATGTGGATGATGGCGCCGGCGGCACCGAAGCGCGCTTGGTGCTCACCGCTCGGGAAACCGGCCAGGTAAATGCGATTAACGTCACCGTGGATGATGATGACGGCGACAACTCCGATAACAACGGTCTCTCTCGTCTGGCAACCGAAAACTTAGATGAGCTTACAGCCGCTAAGGATGCGCAGTTCACTATTGACGGGTTAAATGTCACCAGTGCCAGCAATCAGGTTGAGGGCGTGATAGAAGGCATGACCTTAAACCTGAAATCAGCACAACCAGGTCAGGCTGTGACTATTGACGTGCAGACAGATAACAGTGTAGTGATGGAGGCGCTTAATAACTTTGTTGAAAAATACAATGCGCTCAATAGCATCTACAGTGAACTAACCGGCTACAACGCTGAAACCGAAGAGAGTGGTGTATTACAGGGTGATTCGGCTGCCAACGGGTTAATGCGCGGTCTGCGTTCAACCCTCGGGGGCAATATTGGTGAAGGTGCTTTAAAAAATATTGCTGATATTGGCCTGCAGATTGACTCCAAAGGGCAGATGAGTCTGGATGAGACTAAAGCTGAAAACATGCTCAATACCGAACCACAGGCCGTGCGGAAGTTTATTACCGCTCCGGGCAGTGGCCTTGCTAGGGTGACCGATGACCTGATGAAACCCTATCTGCAATTTAATGGCATTCTAGATACACGACAAAACAGTGTGAATTTATCGCTTGAACGCATTGCTGATCAGCGTGAGGCATTGGGTCGTCGTATGGATAGTTACCATAGCACCTTGCTCAAGCAGTTT
>DRZW01000158.1 GCA_011380105.1 Halothiobacillaceae bacterium | reverse complement strand
GGTTACCCTGCACAGCTTCGGTCCGGCCAATGAGTTTGGCCAGCCCGCTGGGAAAACCAGTGCGGCGGTGACCGTTGCAATCGGTAAAAGAGCCGGGGCTAATGCGGTAGCTGTCTCAGAGGCGGTCCGCGAGAAATTTAAAACGCTAGAGCGGGAAATTCTACCTGAACAGGTTACCGCCACTATCACCCGGGATTACGGCCATCGTGCCGATGATGCGGTCAACACCCTGATGGAAAGTCTGGGCATCGCCATTATCGTGGTGTTGATTATTCTGTTTTTCTTCCTGGGCTGGCGTGAGGCGCTAATCGTCACCATCACCGTTCCTCTGACACTGTTTATCGTGCTCGGTGTGGGTTTGATTATTGATCAGACCATTAACCGGATCTCACTATTCGCGCTGATTTTATCGCTCGGCCTTCTGGTGGATGCAGCTATTGTGGTGATCGAAAACATTCACCGGCATTTGCATGAAGGTCAGAACCCCTCATTTCCTGATCTGTTGGTACGGGCGACCGATGAAATTGGCAACCCCACCAATATTGCTACGATTGCCGTTATATTAGCCTTTGTGCCCATGGCGTTTGTTTCCGGGATGATGGGGCCGTTTATGCAGCCGATCCCCATCAACGTTCCGGTGGCGATGATCGCCTCGTTATTTTTGGCCTATATTGTCGTGCCTTGGATTGCGTTTCGTTGGCTGGGTCCTAAAGCGCGCAAGTCATTAGCCGAGCGTGAAACCTTGGAAGCACAGCCACAGCAGGATGAAGAAAAGGAAGATGGTTTACAAAAAAACTATAAACGGCTAATTAATCCCTTGCTCGATTCAAGGATGCTGGCATTGGGCTTTCTGTTATTTGTTTTTGGCTTAATGCTGGCCTCGATGATTATGCCTGCCTGGCAGTTTATCCGACCGGAAGGGATGAACGGCCCGCTTTCACCGGGTGGGGTGGGACTAAAGATGTTGCCCGAAGGCAATGTGGACACCTTTCTGCTGGAGGTCAAAGCACCGGATGGTACTGCCAAGGAACGCACGGCAATGATCGCCGAGCATGTCGGCCGGGTATTGAATCAAAACCCCTATGTTACTGATTATCAAACCTATATAGGTCGAACCGGTCCGCTGACCTTCGAGGGCATGGTGCGTGGCGATATGATGCGTGAAGGCCCTGATTTGGCACAGATACGGGTTAATCTGGTGCCGCGTGATCAAAGGCCGGTCACCAGTGAGGTGGCCAAAGCGGTTTACGAGAACTTAAAGCCGGTAGCTGCGGCTTATCCTGATACTAAAATCAAACTCTTTCTGACCCCGCCGGGACCCCCAGTGCAATCGCAGATTCTAGCGCGGATTCACGGCCCGGATTACGAGCGTTCGCGTGAGATCGCCAGCGTGGTTCGTGCCAAGTTTGAAGACATCTACGGCATGATTAATATCGATGATTCTGTTGGTGATCACCAAACCGAATATCGGATCGATGTTGATCATACTAAGGCGTTATCACTGGGTATTGCGCCGGCCGAGGTGGCCAAACTGGTCCATGATTACATCCGTGGTAAAAATCTGGGTACCGTCCGGGATACCCAAACATCAGAGCCGGTTAATATCATACTGCGCTTGGATCGTTCTGATCGTGCTTGGATCAATCAGGTCAATGATTTAACCATCACCACCCAGGATGGTCGCAATATCCGCTTAAGCGAGCTTGTGGACATCCATGAGGGTGCGGTGAGTAAAGCTATTCATGCTCGCGATCAACACCCGATGGTATTTGTGCAGGGTGATCTCTTAGGCTCCAGCCCGGTTTATGCCACGTTGACCTTAAACAGTTGGCTTAATGATATGGAGCTGGGTGATGATGTCACCTTATCGACGGGTAATCTCGGGTTTATGGATTCCCAGCCGAATGATCTGGAAGGCTATGAGCTGCTTTGGGGCGGGGATATGCGCCTAACCTTAGATGTCTTCCGGGATCTGGGTGCAGCCTTTATTGTCGCCTTAGTGCTGATCTACTTGTTGCTGGTGGCGTACTATCAATCATTTATGTTGCCGGTCATAGTCATGGGTGCCATTCCGCTGACCCTGGTGGGTATCTTCCCGGGTCATTGGCTGTTTAATATGCCGTTTAATGCCACCTCGATGATTGGTTTTATTGCTCTAGCCGGGGTTGTGGTACGTAATTCACTGCTGCTAATTGACTTTATTATCGATTATCGCGCTAATGGCTTTACCCTGAAAGAAGCGGTACTCAAAGCCGGTGCGGTGCGGTTTAGAGCCATTCTGCTCACGGCGTTGACCATCGTCTTTGGCTCAGCTGTGATGATTCCCGATCCGGTTTTCGGTGGTCTGGCGGTGTCCTTGATCTTCGGTACGCTCGCATCAACCTTACTGACCTTAGTCGTGATTCCGCTTATGTACTACTACTGGCAGCTCGATGGCCAGCTGCGTGCTCAGCGTAAGGCGCTGAAAGCTGCGGCTAAGTAAGCTTCAGCCAGCGGTGTTGGTGTGGCAGACTTTTATTTGCGAATCTCGAGAATGCAGCGAGCAAGTTCGATTAAGCACGCGCATCGTGAGCAACGCGAAATATCAAGAAGATAGGGGCTATAGGGGGTTATGCCTTATTCAAGTACACAGTCGATGTAATAGCCCGGTGGGGTTTGCTGGTTGTCGATAATCAAACCATGCACGTCGGTTTCAAACCCGGGCATAGTCAGGTTGAAGTGACGAACAAACTGCAAATAACGCACTATTTGTTGATTAAAGCGTTCGCCGGGAATCAGGAGGGGGATGCCCGGCGGGTAGGGGGTGACCATTGAGGCGCTGATGCGTCCTTCAAGCTGGTCAATGTTTACCCGCTCGGTTTGGCGGCGCGCCATTTTTGCCCAAGCATCCGCCGGGCGCATAGCCGGGATAATATCGGACTGGTACATGGCTGTGGTCAGGCGGGCGATATCCTGCTCGCGGTTTAGGTGGTGTAATTGATCGCACAATGCCCGTAACCCCATGCGTTCATAGCGGGGGTTATGCTGCACAAAATTCGGCATAATCCGCCAGAGAGGCTCGTCTTTGCGATACTCTTCCTTAAATTGCTGTAAGGCTGTGAGCAGGGTATTCCAACGACCTTTGGTAATCCCGATGGTGAACATAATAAAAAAATTGTACAACCCGGTTTTCTCCACCACCACGCCATGTTCGGCCAGATAACGGGTCACAATAGCCGCCGGGATGCCATTTTTGGCAAACTCACCCTGCATATTCAGCCCTGGGGTAAGAATGGTTACTTTAATGGGGTCCAGCAGGTTAAAGCCATCAGCGGTGGCGCCAAAGCCATGCCAGCCATCATCCGGATGAAGCAGCCATTGCTCTTGTGCGCC
>DRZW01000228.1 GCA_011380105.1 Halothiobacillaceae bacterium | reverse complement strand
GTTAATATCAGCACCACGAAAGCCGTAAATGGCCTGTTTGGGGTCACCGATTAGGATAATGGCGCTGTTTTTATCGGTTGTCGTGCGCGCAATATCATAGATGGCATCAAAAATACGCAGCTGCTTCGGGTCGGTATCCTGAAACTCATCAATCATCGCCACCGGGTATTGACGACGAATCGCCTGACGCATGGCTGCGGCATTGGGGTTGGTAGCCGACAGCGCCTGATCCATCTGGGTTAGCAAATCCTCAAAGGTCATTTTCTGCTGGCTTTCTAGTACCTCGCCAATGCGTTCGCGCACCCACAAAACCCCAAAGGCCCACATTTGTTTTTGGTGCTTTTCTATTTCCGCTTTATTGTGCGCGCGCAACAACTGCCATTCTTCGATTGTGCTTAATGCATCCACTCGGGTGGGGGGTGGGGCATTTTTCTTTAACGTTGGCGCGGTCAGCTTGGCAAATTGCTTATCCTCAATATCCATTTCGGGTGAATTGGCCCAAGCGTGAAATGCAGCCAACCAGATTTGTAATTCCTCTGCTGTTTTTGCCTCGGGGTGGCTTCTGCGATTCAAACCGGTTCGTGCTTCCAGCCAAGCCTGTTTAAGCTGATCAAAGTCACGCAACAGCGCTTGGCGAGCATCAGCCGCGGCCTTTTGTTCCGACTGTTTAAGTTCGGTGATAGCCGCGATCATTTCGCTTAACGCAGGCATCGATTGGCTATGGGTATAGACCGCATCGCCTATTGCAACAGGACGGCCATCGCGCTGTAGGAGACGATTTATTTTTTTATAAAAATGTGTCGGGCTTTGAAACGTCTCAGCGAAAACTTCCGCCTCGGGTAATTGTTCATTGAGTGCATAACCGTGGGTACGCCAGAAGTCACGAACTGCCTGTTCCTTGAAAGGTTCAAGATCGGTAATCAGGGTCTGCTCAAACAGCGCTCGGCTATGAAAGGCATGCTCAGAGAGCATGCGCTGGCAAAAGCCGTGGATAGTGTAAATGGCCGCCTCATCCATCCACTCAGCAGCATGTTGAAGTAAAAAGGCGGCATGTTCTCGTTCTGAAGGTTCGGTAAAACGAGCAAACAATGCGGCCAGCGGTTTGTCTGCCGGTGCGCGATTTTCTGCAAACGCCGAAGCCATCTCGCTTAAGCGGGCGCGGATGCGATCACGCAGCTCCTCGACCGCAGCTTGCGTATAAGTGGTCACTAAGATTTGAGGTGGCGTTAAGGGCTCAGCGATATCCGCCTCACCGCGCAGACCCAAAACCAAACGTAGATATAAAATCGCAATCGTGTAGGTTTTACCGGTGCCAGCACTCGCCTCAATCAAGCGGCTATCATGTAATGGCAGGGTGATCGGATCAAGATTTTTATCCGGATGCATGTGCTGATGCTCCTAGTTTTTTCTGATGCGCACCGCTGGTGTGGCTCGCCATTTGTCGATATAACTTCTCACTCCAGTCCAGCCAATCTTCACCTTCAAAAAACGCCTCCGGTTTTTGCCAGATACGTAGTAGCATGTCGTTGTATTTTAAGACCTTCTCGAATTGCTTCTCAGCATTAGCCCGCTGTTTTTCCGGTGGGCTACACAGTGCAACCACACTGACATCCGGCTCGGCGGGGATGGGTGTTTGGTAGTCGTGCTGCCAGTATGCGGTTAATCGTTGTAAAGCGGCTATCGCCTCATCAACTGGCAAACCCGCTAATTTTATCGCTCGCTCGGTTGGACACGATGGTGCAGTTGCATTCGACTCGCTAACCAAATAGGTCGTGATAGCACGTCCGTGACGCACTTGTGCAATTAAATGATCCACCCAGTAGCGTGCCACTTTCTCCCAGCGTAGCCCATCCCCAGAACTACTCCCATGCAATCGGCCGGTGTGCAACACCACCCGTAGGGGTTGTTCGGCAATGAAGTAACGACATTAATGCACAGAATCTAGCAGTAGCCGGGTCTCTCCCAGTTCAAGCTGATCTGCAGGGAGACTCAACCAGGTGTGGTTTTCAGCCAGTGATAATAATCCCAGCCAGTCATCCAGCAGGGATTTAACCACCGGCAGCATTTGTTGCTTTAGAATCTGCTCAAAGGGGGCAAATGGCAGCAGCCCTTCGCCTTTTAAGCGCCGCCAAATCTCGGTTAGTTGATTATCCAGCCATGAAGGCTCAAGCATTCGTGCCGCGCTAGGATCAGGGTGGCGGCCAAGTTTAGCGACAATCTCGCTGACTAGTCGTTGCTTAATGGCATGTCCATCAAGCCCGGCGGTGGGCATAAAGGGTTCGTCATCTAAATGCGCGGGCTGATCATATTCGGCGGGGATATTTAAGCGATCCTGGAAAAAAGCCAGACCGGGTTGAGCAAAAAAACGTCGCAGTCGGTTTTGTTCGATCACACAAGGTGGATGTAGCGCTGCGGGGGAATGCTTTTCCTGCTTGGTTGCCGCGCGGTCAGTAGCGATCCAATCGTGGTTATAGGTAAACAGCGCGGGCTGGTCGGTTCGGTAGTAATCCGCTGAGAACGGCTGGAGCGGGTGATCAACCACCCGGCTGTGGCCAGCATCGGTTTTAGTGCCATTAACCCAGCCGCGGTCGATATGATCGAGTAGCTGATTGACCAGCACACTGGCAGGGCGCTCGTGGTTATCGCGAATATCCCGCCCCACCCAGCTAATCGATAATTGCTCTCGGGCGGAAAGCAGGGCTTCTAAAAACAGATAACGGTCATCCTCTCGCCGGGAACGGTCACCGGGGCGGTAGCGTGATTGCATTAGATCAAAGTCCGGCACCGGCGTGCGCCTTGGGTAGGACTGATCATCCAAACCTAGCAACCAGATGTGCCGAAACGGTATCGAGCGCATGGGCATTAAGGTGGCAAAATTAATCGAGCCAACTAAGAACCGTTGTTGCAACCGGTGGGTTCGGGTGCAGGCCAACCAGCCTTCAGCCGCAATCTGATAAGAAATCGGTTCATTAAAATCCGCCTGCTCCTGCTGCTCCTGCCACTGGCTTAATGCATCTTGCAAACGGGCGATTACGCTTGTTGCCGCCTCACGTTCGGTGAGCACCTGCTCATCGGCAAGTACGGTCTGCTCTGAGATGGCTGAAGCGGCAAAAAAATCATCCAACAGTGCTGAAAACAGCTCAACCCACTTAGAAATGGGGCGTTTTTTGAGCATTTGCTGCCGGTAGTAGCCCAAGCGCTCGATCAGATCATATAACGGGCCAATTATCTGGTTGGCGCTCTCATCAAAGAAGTTCATGCTGTAAATATCCGCATACTCAGCTTGGGGCTGGTTGAGATAACTCATCAGCAAACGGTCTAACGCAAAACGCCAGCTATTTTGGTGTTGTGCCGGCAGGCCGAGATCTTCGCGG
>DRZW01000139.1 GCA_011380105.1 Halothiobacillaceae bacterium | reverse complement strand
TGGCACAGCCAGACTTGGTCGCCGAATTGCTTAAAGCCACCGTGGCCGCCGTTGATGTGCCCGTGAGCTTAAAAATACGCACAGGAGTGGATGCACAGCAAATCAATGCTTTAGCTATCGCCCGCATCGCAGAGGATGCCGGTATTAGTCTGCTCAGCATTCACGGCCGCCATCGCGCGCAGCGTTATGAAGGTCAGGCTGAGTACGACACCATTGCCCAGGTGGTCGATGTTGTTGATATTCCGGTGCTGGCCAATGGCGATATTGACAGCCCGGCCAAGGCCAGGTCGGTTCTAGACCATACGGGCGCTGCTGGTATTATGATAGGACGCGCGGCACTAGGCCGCCCCTGGCTGTTTGCGCAGATAAAGGCAGCCCTAAACGGCCTGCCCGCACCACCGACACCCCAGCCACATGAGATTCTGGCTTTATTACAAAAACAGCTCACGGCTATTTATCAGCATTATGGCGAACAGACCGGGGTTCGCATCGCGCGCAAACATTGGAAGTGGTATTCTAAGCAATTAGATATTGACGATGCAGCCGGTTTTAACCGGCTACAAACCGCCAGCGAACAGCATCAATGGCTGCTTGCCTGCGCCGAGAATCAGATTACAAAACCAAACAGATAGCCATCCTCTTAAAAGCCATGCCTAACGAACCACTTAGCAAGGAATCCGAAACGGATAGCGCCGCCCTAGAAGCGGCTGAATGCCAGCAGGCCGTTGCTGAGGCTGTAACCAATGCGGTGGATATGCTCTGGGAGGTATTCGAGGAAGATCAATCTGCCAATCTGTATGCGCTGGTAATTGCTCAGGTTGAACGACCCTTGTTGGCGCGCACCATGGAGCACTGCAATCATAATCAGACGCGCGCGGCGAGTTATTTGGGCATTAACCGGGCAACATTACGCAAAAAATTACGCGAATATAACTTAAATTAAACCCCGCTTGGATTGCCCAAGACGGGCAAGCATGGGACAGCGGACTGATTCAACGGCAAATTCGATTAACTGGCTGCGGGTGAAGATCCGCGGGGTAATTAACGCTTATCCCTCCTGCTGATAATACTCCAGATCAATAAATGCAGACGGCGCCATCTTCACAAACGACTGTAAATCTAAAGGCTTTTAGCCATAGTCCTCTGCTGGCACTTGGCCAAGGGCATAATCTCAGTATCATTGACAACGACAACAAAATTCATGTCCTTATCGCGACACAGCCATCGGGCGCACTCATGATTGGATTGACGGCTGAGCGAATCCAAAACAATGCCAAGTTCATTTTCTGGGTATCATCCAGAAAAAAATCAAATACGACGTTAGAGCCATAGCCTGGCCTGATCACCGTAGCCCCACCCTCGGGCTGGGCTGGAGTCACCGCCAGCAGCATCAACCCCAATACCAGCGCGACTGGTCTTTTAATGACAAATTTCAGGCATAATTCATTCACTCTCCCTAGAGGTAGTCTGAAACAGCCCAGATACGCCCAAATTAGTCCTTACATCATCTTAAGCCTAGGCCTCGGGGTCGGCTTTTAACAGCAAGAACAGATGGTTTTTGTTAAGGTGACATAAATTCAACTACGAAACTTCTGGAGACCGATTCAATGAATCTGGCGATATTTGATCTCGATCACACCCTGCTTGCTGGCGATTCTGACCACGCCTGGGGGGCTTTTATGACCGAGCATGGCTTGGTGGATAAGGAATTTTTCCGGCGGCGTAATGATGAATTTCTGGTTCAATATCAGCAGGGCACGCTTGATATCGATGAATTCTTGCAATTCACTCTAGCACCATTAGCCGAACACAGTACCGAGAAACTCTACGCTTTGCGTGCGCAGTTTATCGAGCAACGCATCCGCCCCATGATCACTGATCAAGCCCGCAATCTGGTTGAGAAACACCGCGCTCAAGGGCACTTACTCATCATGATTACCGCGACCAATGCCTTTGTCACCGAGCCGATCGCCGAGGAATTTGGTTTCTCGCATCTACTAGCGACTCGCCCGGAGATGCGCGATGGCCGTTACACTGGCCGGTATGTGGGCACCCCTACCTTCCGGGAAGGCAAAGTCATTGCATTGGAACAATGGCTGTCCGATGAGCGGATACAACCTGCTGAGCGTTGGTTCTACTCCGACTCACACAATGACCTGCCTTTGTTAGAACAGGTCGATCACCCCGTTGCAGTCAATCCCGATGAGCAATTAAAGGCTCACGCCCAACAAAAAGGCTGGCCGATCATCACCCTGTACTAACAAACCCGCAGCAATGGCAATTTAGGCTGTCGGCAGAGTAACCCCGCGTTGCCCTTGGTATTTACCGCCGCGATCCTTGTAAGAGGTCTCGCAGACTTCGTCTGATTCCAAAAACAGCATCTGTGCCACGCCTTCATGGGCGTGGATTTTAGCCGGCAGTGGGGTGGTATTGGAAAACTCAAGGGTCACATGCCCTTCCCATTCCGGCTCTAATGGCGTGACATTGACGATAATCCCGCAGCGCGCATAGGTCGATTTACCCAAACAGATGGTCAGCACATTGCGCGGAATACGAAAATACTCCACGGTATGCGCTAAGGCGAACGAATTGGGCGGAATAATGCAGACATCCGATTCAACATCGACAAAGCTGCGCTCATCAAACGATTTGGGATCAACAATCGTGCTGTTTATATTCGTGAACACTTTAAACCGATCAGCACAGCGCACATCGTAGCCATAGCTAGATGTGCCATAAGAGATAATGCGTTGTTCAACACCACCAACGGTCTGGCGGCGGATCTGATCCGGTTCGAACGGCTCAATCATGCCCTGCTCCCGGGCCATGCGACGAATCCAACGATCGGACTTAATGCTCATGTTCTTTTCTGCTTCCACGGTTGGTGCCAAGACAGGCGATTGGCATCTTTAAATGCTGGTATCAAAACGGCTCACCCGAGATTTGTCAAATTTTCCGCCCGCTAAAAGTGGGTAGAATTCATAATACCGGAACAAATCAATACTGCGATTCTTTGCGGTACATTGGCCAAGAGCGGTCAATCGTTTCATCTTCACGCAAGACCCCATGCCAGACTTTAAGCGCGAGGCATTGCTACTATTTTTATGAAATGACCAGCAACGCAAAATCTTAAGTAAGTTGAATTCGACCCTATTCTGCGCCAATAGCGATGCTTTGAACAGCGCCGGCCGTGATTTACCGGCATTCTGGTTTCCATCAAGTCTTAATCTGGCCTGAACGTGCAAACTTCAGCGAATTTGGGCACAATTACGCTTTATTTGTTAACACCAAAAACAAAAGAGAAGCAAATACATGCGAGCAAGTCAGGCTGCGATTACCACCCTTAAGGAAACGCCGGCAGAAGCAGAGATTATCAG
>DRZW01000144.1 GCA_011380105.1 Halothiobacillaceae bacterium | reverse complement strand
CCGTTCCTTTGGTATCAAGTTGATCGATTACGGTCATGAGCAAGTCATCGACCCTCAGAAAACCCCGATGTATGACGATCTGCCGGGCGTTGCGCAGACCACCGAGCTGGATCAGAGCCGGATTCCCATTCTTAGTTTTAACGCCTTAATGCGAGATGAGCAATTTGCCAATGTGGTCGCTTAAGCTTACTTTGCGGCCACAAAAAATAATATTGCCGCGATAAAAGCTGTAACAACGGAGTATTAGCGATATGAACCTGGGTGCACGGATAGGTGGCATTAGCCACAAGATTCTGGTGTTAGTTGTGCTGGCGGTGCTGGCAATGCTAGCAACGGTATTTATTTTTATTTTTTCAGCACAGCGGGATGCCGAGTATCTTGAAAGACGTCTACTGGCTGATGAGCTTGAGCGTAGGGCCCAGGAAATGACCCTGGAGGTTATCCGTGCCTCTGCGGGGAATGCGGATTCCTTCTCCGAGATCCAAGATATCCGCGCTAGGATCAATCGAAAGCTTCGTCAATTCCGAGGCGAAGATCCGGATAGCCCCCATTTGAAGATCCCGGCGTCCCGAAGTGCCGAGATCCAGCTAATCCAGTCCATCTGGGATGATTACAATCAACAGTTGGCTGACGTGTTGGAAGGGCAGCGTGCCATTCTTGGCGTGAATGACGCGGCAGAGAATATTCGCAGTTTGTTGCCGGAGTTGATTTCAGCCTCCGATCAGGTCGTACAGGCGCTGGTGGCTTCCGAGTCCTCCACGGAACAAGTTATCTATCTTGCTACCCGTCAACTGATGTTGATCGAGCGCATTCGCACCTCCCTAGATTTGATTACCAGTGGTGATAGGCAGGCAGTCAATGCCTCCGAACGCTTGGGGCGTGATGTCTCTTTATTTGGCAACGTGCTTGAAGGGTTGCTCAATGGAAACCGTTTTGCGCCGCGCATAGCCGATGGTCAGGCGCGTGAAAAATTGCGTGACGTTAATCAGTTGTTCACCGAAATGGGTGAAGGTTTTTCAGAGATTCTAGCTCTTGCCCCTGCTTTGCTGGCAGCAAACAGCGCTGCTCGCGAGCTGGATCAAGCATCGCCGCAGTTCATTGAGGCTGCCGCTGATTTGGCTCGCATTCTGGCGGAGGACCAGCGCCGCGCCGCGCAGTTGATTTATTCAGGCTATGCCACCGGTGCGCTATCCCTGCTGCTCTTGTTGGTTCTGGGTTGGTTTTTGGTGCGCGAATCCCGTGCCGCCTTGGCCGAAACCGAAGCAACCAACCAGCGCAACCAGGCGGCTATCTTGCGCCTGCTTGATGAAATGATGACGCTTGCCGATGGTGATCTTGCCGCATACGCGACAGTAACCGAAGATATTACCGGCGCGATTGCCGACTCAGTTAACTACACCATCGATGCACTGCGTGATCTGGTCGGCACCATCAATGACACCTCGGTGCGAGTCTCCGAGGCGGTATCGCGCTCACAGGAAAGCTCTCGCAAGTTGGCAGAAAAATCCCACAATCAAGCCGAGCGTATTGCCAGCATTTCCAACACCATCGCCAAGATGTCTGATGAGATTGACAACGTTGCGCGCTCAGCTCAGCGCTCTGCCAAGATCGCGCAATCCTCGGTTGATGTTGCCCACCGTGGTGGTGATGCCGTTCGTCAAACCATCACCGGCATGAATCAGACCCGTGAGCAGATCCAGGAAACCTCAAAGCGCCTCAAGCGTTTGGGTGAATCATCCCAGGAAATTGGCGATATCGTCGGGTTGATTACCGATATTGCAGATCAGACCAACATTCTGGCACTCAACGCGGCCATTCAGGCGGCTATGGCTGGGGAGGCCGGGCGTGGTTTTGCGGTGGTGGCCGATGAGGTACAGCGTCTGGCCGAACGGGTCAGTGATGCAACCCGACAAATTGAATTGCTGGTTAATACCATTCAGACCGACACCTCAGAAGCTATGCTGGCAATGGAGCAAACCACCAGTAACGTTGTTGATGGTGCGGCCTTGGCCGAAAACGCCGGTAAAGCGCTTAGTGAGATTGAGAGCGTGTCACTCAAACTCTCCGAGCAGATCTCCGAGATTAGCAGCGTGGCGCAGAAAGAGTCTGCGATTGCCAACGATGTCCGTGAGTCGGTGAACCAAATCCGTCTGGCCACACAACAAACGGCACATGATGCAACCCAGGCAGCGGAGGATATCGGTGGTCTGGGCAAAATGTCCGAAGAGCTTAATCGCTCTGTTGCCGGCTTTAAAATGCCCGAGCGTGATTAACCCAGCGTTAATCATTGTGTGTCAGGCCAACCTGCACCGACCGACATGGAGCGTGATGAAGATCCAATCCACGCTGGTTGGTGTGTCTTCCAAGTCGGCGGGAAGCCGAAGTGTGGTGTAGATCGAGATGCGAACAGAACGTAGAGTCGACACAATAGTTTTTGACTGGTTGCGCGAAGGGCTCGATGAGTCTGTTAGTCAACTTCTAGCCGCGCTGGAGTCGCTCTCAGAAAGCGAGCAGACAACTGAGCCGGCCTTTGATGCCATGCAGGCGTTGAAAACTTTAGATAACGTGCTGGCTTTTGCCGGTGAGCATGGCGTTCGAGTATTAATACGAAACCAACACGCAGCACTCGATAAAATCGACAGAGCTGACACTCCGGCTGAACCTCAGGCGCTTTCTGCGCAAGTAGAATCTGCACACATACTGCGCTCGATAATCGACCGTTTGATTTTTGATGGCGCAATCAACAAAGCCTCGCTCCTGCCAATGACCAACCGGCTGCGCGAGCAGGCAGGTTTTCCCGAAATTGACGCAACAGGTTTTCAGGCGCGTGGCTTGTTGCTTGAACAAGAATTCAACACCAGTATTGGCAAGTCTTTTCAGACCGACCCGCCTGATGTTCGCTCGCTTTTAAAGCATGCAGAGCGTGAAGCTTTAGGCGTTATACGCCATGACTGGTCGGCTGCCCAGCGCTTGGCTGCTTTGCTTTCCAAGTTGGTGGCGGAAATATCCCGGCGCAGCGTTAAGAACGCGTTGTTGTTATATATCGATGCATTAGCGCTGGCCGAAGTTGATCCGGAGCGGATTGGTGGGGTGGTCAAGCGCAGTATTGGTCGTTTGCTTAAATTATTGCGTTTGCTGGCGATGGATGTCCCGCGCATCCAGGTTCAGCATTTGGCGACCGAAGCGGGCGCGATTTTATTGACCGAGCTTACCTCGCTGGCGGATAAAAACACCTGTCTTCTCGGCCGAGAGGTGCGGGAATGGCAATCCGACTTAAATGCCACGATGGGGCGTTGCCAGTTTCTGGGCGTGGATTTGCTTACCTTGCAAGCCGTGCAAGATGTCTTTATCGATGAACTCGGAGCGGTGGAAGATGTTCTGGATTTATT
>DRZW01000174.1 GCA_011380105.1 Halothiobacillaceae bacterium | reverse complement strand
GGGCCGTTCTTTTTTAATAATGGCGGCCACCGCTTCCCAGGTAATTGGCTCGATGTAAGTCGCATCGGCCATTTCCGGGTCGGTCATAATGGTGGCCGGGTTGGAGTTGATTAAAATGACACGAAGCCCTTCTTCACGTAAGGCCTTGCAGGCCTGCGCACCAGAATAATCAAACTCACAGGCCTGACCAATAACAATCGGGCCGGCACCAATGATTAATACACTTTCAATATCTGTACGTTTCGGCATGCTTTAACTCATCCACCCAAGGTGGTGATTTATGTGTTGAGTAGCGTTTGTTTATGACAAATCAAAAACCGACACCACAGTCTAAATGCGGACAGTTGTGCTGCGCGCTTAAAGCTTTCTCGCGGTTGTTTCTCATTATGCCCTTTAGTTAATGCTGATCGATCATATCGACAAAGCGATCAAACAGAGGGTCTAAGTCCTGTGGACCGGGACTGGCCTCAGGATGCCCCTGAAAACTAAAGGCCGGACAGTCAGTACGCTCAATGCCCTGTAGCGACTGATCAAATAATGATCGATGTGTAGCTCGCAGGTTAGCCGGCAGGCTAGATTCAGTAACCGCAAAACCATGATTCTGGCTGGAAATCATCACCTTGTTTGCCGCAATATCCAAAACCGGATGGTTTGCTCCGTGATGGCCGAACTTCATTTTCTCGGTTTTTGCCCCACTAGCCAAAGCTAGCAATTGATGACCTAAGCAAATACCAAAGATAGGCAAACCCGATTGCAGTAGGGTTTTTAAGTCCGCTATCGCTTTGGTGCAAGCGGCCGGATCACCCGGACCATTGCCCACCAAAATACCATCAGGATTGCTATCTAGCAGGGTCTGAACGGGGGTATCCGCCGGGTAAAGCGAAATACTTACGCCACGATCAACCAATTTACGGAGAATGTTGAATTTAAAACCGTAATCATAAGCCACAACACGCCGCGTGATCGGGGCACGCTGGTGATCTTTCAGCCACCATGTACCTTCAGTCCATTCGCGAGGCTCAGAGATGCTCACCTCTGGAATCAGATCCATGCCGCTTAAACCGGCAAAATCACGAGCAGCGGCGATTGCGGCATTCGCGTCAAGAGTGTCTGCTGCCTGAATGCAGCCTTTCATAACGCCTTTATCACGCAAACGACGGGTCAGTTCACGGGTATCAATTTCAGTAATGGCGACAACATTATTTTCTTGGCAATAATCCGACAGCGATTGCTGTCCGCGCCAGCTACTCATAATGCCCGCATCACGGATAACCAAGCCGGCTACATGCACCGAATCGGACTCTTTGTCTTCGTCATTAACACCGACATTGCCAATATGGGGATAGGTCAGGGTAACGATCTGGCGTCGGTAGGATGGATCGGTCAGGATTTCCTGGTAACCAGTCATGGAGGTGTTAAAAACCACCTCGCCCACCGACTGACCACTTGCGCCAAGCGCGGTGCCGTAAAAAACGCTGCCGTCTTCCAGCGCCAGCAGCGCCGGCTGCGCTTGATGATTCAAAAGCGCGGTGTTATTCAAAAAACTTCCCCCCGTTTGAATGTGCATCGGTGCTACTGAGCCGTTGTCTTATATGGTCGATTAGCCGGGCGCTAAAAAACCGAGCGTCTGCACTTGCCAGGACTGACGCTCGGATTTGAAATCAATTTACTGCCACCCGACATGTCGAGGCGTATTATGACCGAAAAACGGGGGGTGTGTCTATCAATCCGACACTATAAGCCGGGCTTGAAAGAATGGGTTTTCGGTCATTTAATCAATAGAAGTTAATCCCATAACATGCGTCATGTCATAGAGACCAGCGGGCTTTCCTTTAAGCCACGCAGCAGCGCGCACCGCTCCTTTGGCAAAGGTCATGCGCGATGAGGCTTTGTGAGTAATCTCAATCCGCTCACCGATACCGGCGAACAAAACGGTATGTTCGCCCACCACATCTCCGCCACGCACGGTGGAAAAACCAATGGTGTCCTGGTTTCGCTCACCGATTATGCCTTCGCGGCCATAAATAGCGACCCGCTCTAGGTTCTGTTTGCGTGCTTTGGCCACCATTTCGCCTAAACGCAATGCCGTGCCGGAAGGCGCATCGACTTTGTGGCGATGATGGGTTTCGATAATTTCGCAGTCATAGCCCTCGCCCAACAACCGGGTGACCTGCTCAACCACCTGCAAAAGGACATTGACTCCAATACTCATGTTAGGCGCGAAGACAATCGGAATCTCATTGGCAGCCTCGTTGAGCAACGCCTTTTGATGTTCAGACAAGCCGGTGGTGCCAATCACAATGCCGCGTTGATGCTCCCGACACAGCTCCAAATGCTGCATCGTCGCTTCAATCGAGGTGAAATCAACCAAAATATCAAAATCGGTAACAGCCTTAGTAAAACTGTCGACTACCGGGACACCAATCCGGCCAATACCGGCAACCTCACCGGCATCCTGACCAACTAGCGGGCTATTGTTACGCACCAAAGCCGCACCAAGCTCGGTAAACTGGCTGATGTGCGCCGCTTCGATCAAACGCCGCCCCATCCGGCCATTGGCGCCGGCCACACCAATTTTTGTTTTCTCGCTCATAACAATCCTCTAAAAAGCTGACTTAACACCCTAACAGCAGCTAACCGCACAGGATGCCTTTTAATTATCCCGATTTAAAAAAAGTGGCACGATAATGCGATAATTCTGCAATAGATCCACGAATGTCATCTAACGCCTGATGGTTGGTATTTTTTTTCACGCCCTGCAACACCGCCGGCGCCCAACGTCGTGCCAACTCTTTTATACTGGAGACATCTAGATTTCGATAATGAAAAAACGCCTCTAAATCAGGCATTAACCGCGCCAAAAATCGTCTATCTTGGCAAATACTGTTACCACACATCGGCGAGACTCCCTCAGATACATAATCGCGCAAAAATGCCAGAGTCTGCTGCTCAGCCTGAGCTAGGTTGATTTGTGAGCTGCGAACCCGCTCGATCAAGCCGCTTTTACCGTGTGTTTGTTGATTCCAGTCATCCATTTGCTCCAACACGGACTCCGGCTGGCTAATCGCCAATACCGGTCCCTCTGCCAGAATATTGAGATGCTTGTCGGTGATGATGGTGGCAATTTCAATGATGGTATCGTGATTCACATCCAGGCCAGTCATCTCAAGATCAATCCAGATCAAGTTTTCGCTCGGGTTTGCCATAAAATTTTTATACACTACGTTTAATTTTTCAGTCTGGCTAACAAGCCTACTTACAATTTGAGAAAATTGCGAATACACGCGGCCTGTAGCAGCAGTATGGTCGCAATGACTCAGGCGGCACACCTTAAGCGAATAAAGTATGGACTCAACAATACCCACCAATCCCGAGAAAATCGAGAAATTAATCGACCGCTTTAGAGG
>DRZW01000201.1 GCA_011380105.1 Halothiobacillaceae bacterium | reverse complement strand
GGGCGGCTCAAAGCATAAATCACCCCGCTTGAGATGCGGGTCATCCGCGGCAATATAAGGCGGGTTGCTAACGATCATATCCAAACTTTGTGCGCCAAGTGCATCCAGCCAATGGCTACGGATCAGCATGCTCGGGGCAATGCAACCGGCTTGTTCGGCGATAAATTTTTGGTTTTGTTTTGCAAGCGCGAGTGCCGCGGCGCTGGCATCAATCAAATAAACTCGAAGATCGGTTTTCTCGGCAGCCAATGAAAGACCGATGGCCCCAGTGCCGGTGCCTAGATCGGCAACATCGGTAATGGGGTGTTTTGCGATAATGGCCAAGGCCCGTTCAACCAGTAGTTCGGTGTCTGGTCGGGGAATCAGTGCTGCCGGTGTGGTTTGAAATTGAAAGCGCCAAAAGCCGCGACTACCGATAATGTAAGCCACCGGCTCTCCTGCTGCCCGGCGCTCAATTGCGTTCCAGTAAGACGTAATTTGCGCGGGCTTTAAGGGGGTATCACCGTGGCTGAACAAAAAACTGTTATCACATTCCAGCTGTTCGGCTAACAGCAGGCGCGCTTCGTGCCGTGCGGCTTGGTGATCAAGACTCAAAGCGGCGCTAAGTTTGGCGCTGGCTTTTTTTAATAGGCCATCGATGGTTTGCGGATCAGTCACTATTGGCCATGGCTTCGAGCTGTGCGGCTTGGTCGGCCTGACGTAGCGGTACGATTATCGGCTCTAAATCACCCTGCATGATTTTATCAAGCTGGTGAAGGGTGAGGTTAATGCGGTGATCAGTCACCCGCCCCTGAGGGAAGTTATAGGTGCGAATCCGCTCGGAGCGATCACCCGAGCCAACCTGTGCTTTGCGTTCGGCGGCGGTTTTCCTTTCCTGTTCTTGGCGTTGGGCATCGGCTAGCCGCGAGGCCAAAAGCCCCATCGCCCGAGCACGGTTTTTGTGCTGGGAGCGCTCTTCTTGGCACTCCACCACCAAGCCCGTGGGTATATGCGTGATCCGAATGGCCGAATCGGTTTTATTGACGTGCTGACCACCGGCGCCGGATGCACGGAAGGTGTCGACACGCAAATCGTTGGGGTTGATTTCCGGTGCTTCAGCCTCCGGAATAACGGGCATAACCGCGACTGTTGCCGCCGAGGTATGCACCCGACCCTGGGTTTCGGTTGCCGGCACGCGCTGCACTCGGTGGGCGCCTGATTCAAATTTCAACCAGGCATAAACGCCCTCGCCCTTAACTTGCGCGATCACCTCTTTAAAGCCGCCATGATCGCCCTCTGAGGCGGAAAGCACTTGAATAGTCCAGCCTTTGTTTTCAGCAAAGTAGCTGTACATCTTAAAGAGATCTCCGGCAAATATAGCCGCTTCGTCACCGCCGGTACCGGCACGCACTTCCAGATAAACATCACCATCATCATTAGGGTCAACCGGTAGCAGTTGGGTTTCAATTTCCTTGTCCAACCGCCGGTGGTCGGCCTGCAATGTTTCTAGCTCAAGCCGCGCCATTTCGGCCAAGTCCGCATCGTCACTGGCGATCAGTTCTTTGGCCTCGGCAATGCTCTGCTCGACTGCTCGAAGTTGATCGATATTTTTAACCAGTGCCTCTAGGCGGGCATATTCACGTGAAAGTCGAGTAAAACGTTCGTTGTCTCCAATAACCTCCGGGTCAGAGAGTAGCGCGGTAATTTCCTCAAAACGCTCCACGAGGTTGTCAAGTCGGGCAGATAGTGCTGGATGCATAGAATTTATTAGTGTTTGGTAATCAAAAGGTGAATATATTAATGGTTTTTGGCTTGTGCGGTCGTCTTTGCTGAGCTAAGCGACAGTGGTTTTTCCAGATTGTGTGTCCGGGCTAAATCGTCGGCTTCCTGATCAAGCCCCACCACCCGCGATACATTATGCACAGTAGCCAAATCACCGGATAAGCAGGCTTCGCGCAGAACCACGGTGGGTTGGTGGATCAGGCGATTGGTTAGGGTGTTGGCAAGATACTCTAGTGCCTCTTGCGGGTCATGGCCGGTGTTGATCAAGTTGCGGGCTCTTTTGAGTGTTTCTTCGCGAATCTCATCGGCATGATTGCGGTAATTGCGAATCAATTGCGCGCCGGTTTGGAGCTGAATCCATTGTAAGAAGTGCTCAACTTGAACGTCGATAATCTCTTCGGCTTGTTCGGCTGCCTGCTGACGCGTTTTCTGGCCCTCTTCGATAACCGTTTGTAGATCATCGACGGTGTAGAGATAAATATCCTGCAAATCGCCAACCTGTGGCTCTATATCACGAGGAACGGCGATATCAACCATAAAGATCGGGCGGCGTTTCCGGGCTTTTAATGCCGCCTCAGCCGCCCCTTTGCCTAACAGCGGTAAAGAGCTGGCAGTCGAGGAGATAACAATGTCTGCCCGTGGCAGTTGGTTGGGTATATCGGTTAAACCAATGGCGGTGCCTTCATATTGCTCAGCGAGTACATTGGCGCGCTTAATCGAGCGGTTAGCAATGATAATATGCTTTAAACCAGCTGAGCGCAAATGCCGGGCACACAGTTCAATGGTTTCTCCTGCGCCGATTAGCAATGCGGTTTTCTTTTCTAGCGAACCGAAAATCTGGCGAGCTAGACTGACAGCAGCAAAAGCCACCGATACTGGTGAGGCACCAATCTGAGTATCGGTGCGTACCTGTTTTGCTACCGCAAAGGTGTTTTGAAAAAGCCGCCCCAGAATCGGGCCCAATGCCTGTTCATCTTGAGCAACCAAAAAGGCATCTTTAATCTGCCCTAAAATCTGCGGTTCGCCCAATACCATAGAGTCGAGCCCGCAGGCAACACGCATTAAGTGCCGAATGGCAGATTCGTCCTCGTGGGCATAGATGTAAGGTTTCAGCGATTCTGGAGAGATGTTATGGAATGCAGCCAACCATTCAATCAAGGAATCAACGACACACGGGCTATGGGTATAAATCTCGGTGCGATTACAGGTGGAAACAATCGCCGCCTCCCGTGCGCCAAACCCATTAAGCAGCTCATGGAGCGCAGAACGGATTCGCTCAGGGCCGAACGCAACACGCTCACGGATATCCAACGGAGCGGTCTTGTGATTTAAGCCAATGGCGATCAGTGACATGGATTTATTAATTGCCCTGTTTTGTTCTGAAAATAATCAGTTTATTCGCCGGTGCAAAGCCTAGCCAATTTCCATCAGGATTCAATTTTTTTCCTGCTCTTACCGCCATCCTTCCCGTTCTGACAGTATTTAATGGGATTAGTGCAGATAAAAAACCAAAATATCAACGCCAGTAGGCAGAACAAAGCCAAAGCGAACACAAACCAGGCCGCCCATACTCCTTCAGGATAGCCCAGATCAGCCCAAGGCGCTGAAAAAGCACAGCCACCGGTGATTATAACTCCGATTGGTTGCCAGGCG
>DRZW01000074.1 GCA_011380105.1 Halothiobacillaceae bacterium | reverse complement strand
GCGCCATGCTCTTCGAGCTTGCGCACAATATTTGATATTGTTGAGGCTTTCTGGCCAATGGCGACATAAACACAGTAGACGCCCTTGCCTTTCTGGTTAATGATCGCATCAACAGCGACAGCAGTTTTACCGGTCTGACGGTCACCGATGATCAGCTCACGCTGGCCTCGGCCAATCGGAACCATGGAGTCGATCGCTTTGATACCGGTTAGGATCGGCTGATCAACACTTTGACGCTCGATAACCCCGGGGGCGATTTTTTCAATCGGCTGGGTTTCCTTGGCATTGATCTCACCCTTGCCATCAATTGGTTGACCTAGTGTGTTGACAACACGACCAACCAGTTCTAGGCCTACCGGCACTTCGAGGATACGCTGGGTGCACTTAACTTGGTCACCTTCACGCAGGTGCTCGTAGTTACCGAGCACAATGGCACCGACTGAGTCACGTTCGAGGTTCATCGCAACACCGTAAGCGCCACCAGGCAGCTCCAGCATTTCCCCGAGCATGGCATCGTTTAAGCCGTGAATTTTGAGAATGCCGTCACCCACCGAAACGATGGTGCCGACGTTTTGCGCTTCCGCGCTGGCATCGAAGTTCTCGATGCGCTGTTTGATCAGACTACTAATTTCTGACGGATTGATCATGAATGATCTCCTTAGCGACTCATATGAACGGCAAGTTGCTCGAGCTCTCCACGCATCGAACCATCGATGACCAGATCGCCTGCACGAATAATCGCGCCGCCAATCAGACTTTCATCTACAGTGGCTTCGATTTCTACGGTACGATCGAGGCGCTTGCCGAGCGCTGATTTGATTTGGTTTGACTGCTCAGACGTGAGTGGTTGAGCGCTGGTCACGTAGGCGACAATGCGTTTTTCAACATTGGCCACCAGCTCATCGAACTGTTTCGCGATTTCCGGCAATAATGACAGCCGGTCTTTCTCGCCCAATAGTTTGACTAAATTCAGCGCCTGCCCTTCGAGCGAATCCCCCACCACTTTAAGAAAGCCGTTTGCACGGGCTTCCTTAGGGCGGGAGTCGTCACCAAGAAAGGCGGACATTTCAGCATGCTCAGCCACTTGCGCCAGGTTATTCAGGGTTTCGGACCATGTCTTGGTTTGCCCAGCCGAATCACAAAGCTCGTAAACCGCCTTGGCGTAAGACATTGCCACCTGAGTTTGCTCTGACATGGGGCCTCCTGCAGGTTAGATCCGAGCGATCAGATCAGCCATAGCCGATTCATGATCTTTAGAAGTTACTTCACGCTTGAGGATGCGCTCAGCCCCAGTGATAGCCACGTCTGAAATCTGCTCACGCAGCGCTTCTTTGGCTTTATTTACTTCACGATCAATCTCTGCATTGGCCTGCATGACGACGCGTTCAGCCTCATCTTTTGCATTCTTGCGCGCTTCTTCCAGGATCTGGTTTGAGCGCGAATTGGCCTGAGCGATGATGTCGTTTGCTTTCTCTTTGGCCTCGCGCAGTAGCTCAGTTGAGCGCTCTTGAGCGAGTTTAAGCTCGTGCTTGCCACGCTCTGATGCAGACAGACCGTCACTGATCTTCTTGCGACGTGCCTCCATAAGCGCAGACAAGGGAGCCCAGAGGTATTTGTTGACCAACCACACCAATATCAAAAAAGATATGATCTGAGCAACAAGGGTAATTGTAATATCCACAGTCTTCCCTCGCGTTACACGGTTAGGGTTTTTAAGGTCTCCAGCCTAGCCTAAAGGCCACTGACTGGCTACTGGACATTGGCTTTATGCGTTATAGCGCGCCAATGGCCGCCCCAAGCGCACCCACAAACGGGTTGGCGAACAAAAACCACATACCGAAGGCGAGAATGATGAACGGGAATGATTCCATCAAACCTGCAAAGATGAACATGTTAGTCATCAACTGCGGGCGCATTTCTGGCTGACGGGAAATACCCTCTAAGGTTTTAGAACAAATTAAGCCCCAGCCAATTGCTGAACCCAAACCGGCAGCGGCAAGGATTACACCAACGCCAACTGCAGTGTAGGCGTAAATCATGGCGAGCATATCAGGGGTCATAGCTTCTCTCTCCTAATTAAAAATAAAACAAAGGTCGAACAAAAAACCGAAAAAATCAGTGCTCATCCTGGTTGTGCGCCATGCCAATATAGACAATGGTCAACACCATAAAGATGAACGCCTGCAGGGTAATAATCAGAATGTGGAAGGCAATCCACGCCATATCCAGAACCACTTGTAGCGGGAACCAGATCAGCAGACTAGCACTAATGGTAGCGCCTAAGGTCAGCAGGGCGATCAACATGAACACCAGTTCACCGGCAAAAATATTACCGAACAAACGCAGCGCGAGACTGATCGGCTTGGCCAGCTCATCAATCGCAGTCATCACGATGTTCAGCGGAATCAGGTACTTGCCAAACGGGTGAAACAGGAACATTTTAAGAAACCCGCCCAGCCCTTTGACCTTGACGTTGTAATACAACACCAGCGCGAACACGACCAGAGCCATGGCAAGTGTCACGTTAAGATCTGTGGTTGGCACTACCTTGAAGTATTCCAGACCCAGACCACTGGCAATCGCCGGCAGCAAATCGATAGGCAGCAAATCCATGAAGTTCATCAGCCACACCCAAAGCAGGATGGTTAGCGCTAGAGGCGCGACAATACTGGGCGCTCGCGAGCCGAACGAATCTTTAACCTGCGCGTCGACGAATTCAAGAATGCTTTCTACTGCGTTTTGTAGCCCGTTGGGGGTTTCTGTACGCAGGTTTTTGCCGATCTTCATCGCCACAAAAACGATAAGCGCACCTAGAAACGCACTGACCAGAATGGTATCGATGTTCAGCGACCAAAACCCTTCGCCAATCCTCAGATTGGTAAGGTGGTGCTGAATGTACTCTACCGAGCCTCCACCGGAATTTTCCGTAGCCACGTTTGACACTCCTTAAGCATATTGAAAAAACTTTTTAGCCACCCCGGGCGTCGGGATGACCGGAATCTTGCCCTTTGGCCGCCAGCACACCGGCAACCAGCACTACGACGAACCCACCGACCACAAATCGCGGGTCTAAGTCTACCAGGCCGATAGCGAAAGCCATCAACGCCAGCAGCACAAAAAAGCGCATCCCGGCTCCAATGTACATCATGCGCATGCTCGCGCCGGGATCCTCAACAGCCGCACGCGTAGCCCTAGTCATCGTGCGACGCAGCATCCAGGCCATTAGCATCGCAATCAGTCCGCCTGCGAGCGCGGATGTGGCCGCGTGTAGTGATACAAATACGCTGGCGACCGCCATCAATACAATTAAAGAACTCTGGACAACAACAATCGTGCGCCCACGCCGGGTGATCGCCTCGGCCATATCAATCATTCAGAGCGCCCCTGTTCCTCATCAGTCTGCTGCCCTTGGCGCTGCATTATAG
>DRZW01000029.1 GCA_011380105.1 Halothiobacillaceae bacterium | reverse complement strand
GCTTGCGCTGCCACGGCAATTTCATTGTGCTGTTGCCCCGGTTCATCTGTTTGTGGGGCTGCTGACTGCGTTGATGTGTTTTCATCGATTGCTTCATCAGTAGAGGCATTTTTAGCATTGCTGACAGAATCTTGACTGTCAGCAGCTAATGATGGCGTTTTAGGTTTGGTTGTCTCGGCCGCTGCCTTAAGCTCGGGCGGTGTGGGCGCTTGCTGCGCCTGATCCGGAATATCGGTATTAGCTGGCCGGGCCGGCTCGCTTTCTTGGTTGTCCTCGGGCAAGGCGGCCTGCTGCCCTTGAGCGGCGAGTTGTTCTTCTTCAAGACGCTTTTTTTCTTTGCGACGTCGCAAAAATCCGAACATGCAATATGACTCGTTTTAGATGTTACTTGACATAATTTCGAAATAACCGAGACCAGTGCGCGCGGTGATGAACCTGAACTTGGCGCTCATCTATATTGCCAAATGCGTCAAAAATAAGTGTAGCGCGTTGCGCTTCTTGATTTAGGCTTTAATAATGGCTGCCTGACTCATGCAATGGTCTCTTGTGGGTGGATATTAACATGCTCTGATGATTCCATGGACGATCACATAAGAGCATCGTGTTTTAAAAGAGGCGAGCCTTGGCTAGAAAATCAGCTAAACCACGGGGTCGGATTCGGATTACCGGCGGGGTCTGGCGCTCACGCCAGTTGTCGGTGCTGACCATGCCTGATTTGCGACCCAGTGCGGATCGTACCCGTGAGACACTTTTTAATTGGTTGGGGCAACAGTTGCCAGGCTGGCGCGTGCTCGATTTATTCGCCGGAACCGGGGTGCTGGGGATGGAGGCGCTTTCCAGAGGGGCGAAATGTGCGGACTTTGTTGAAAAACATCCGCGTATTCGTGCGCAATTGACTGAAAATCTGGCCAGTTTAACGACTGACGAATCGTGTTTTAATGTCATTGCGCAGAGCGCGCAGCGTTGGTTGACTGAGACAGATACCCGATATGATCTGGTGCTGATTGATCCGCCATTTCGACAGCCGCAACTGGCCGGCCAAATGGTTGAAGTGTTGCTTGAGCGCCAATTGCTCACCCCGCAGGGGTTTGTTTATATTGAAAGCCCGCAGGTGATGCATGATGATTGGCAGGGGATAAGGTTATATCGACAAAACCAGTTAGGCGAGGCTTTTTGTGCGCTATATCAAAAAAAGCCGCCTCATTCTACGGCAGAATAACCACTAACTGCCTTCAAAAAACCGCCATACGTCCGTTTGAGCTTATCGGCTTATACGCTTTAAGGTTTTATGGGGCACTTAAGCGCCGCCTAGGTGTCGCCTGTGATCACCAATAGATAACTGCGAACCACTAGCGCTGTAAAGATTGGACTCGCTAGCTTTTGGGGCGATTAAAAATTCAATCCGCTCTCTGGCAGCACTCTCCAGCCGGTTGAGCAATTTCTGATTCGCAAGTGCCAGGGCTTGGTATTGTTTGGCTTTCTCGCCGATGGACTGCCATTGCGCTAGGCTTTCATCCGGGTTAAGAGCGTCGGATTCGATTAATTTAAGAATCGCATCAGGGTCATCATTGTTTTCATGATGTTCAACTAGCCAACTCAGGCGCGTTTTTTCCGCTTCGGCAAATCGATCGTTACCCTGCTGAATTTGCTCGAACCGTGATCTGAGTTGCTCAAAGCTGGCCGGGGGCTGGCTGGTAAGCTCCTCTCGCAGCGCCTGATGTTGGGTAATTAGAAAATCAATCGCCTCGCTAAGTGCGGTTAACCAGTCGGTGGGCTTTAGCTGCGCATTCATGCAGAACCCTCGCTTTTTTGGGCTTTTTGTTGAGCTAATTACTGGATAAACACAAGGTTAGGCACTATCGAAACACACCTCGGGCGGCAAAGGTATGTTCAGGAACGTTACACAATCGGCCAAGGGTTTAGATTTGTTCGAATGCGCGAAGCTTCTCTGCAATTTTAGCAGAATCAATCTCATACTCACCCTGATCAATCAATGCTTTGATGCGGTCAACCTTGGCCTGATCAAACGGGGGTTCTTCAGAAAGATTCTCAGAAAGCGAACGCATTCGTGCCGCTTCTGTAGATAGGGTGAGGGCATCACCTACCGCTGGTGTGTAATTTGACGTTCTGTTTTCGACGCTGCCTGTGACATCGCCCGAACCCTTGCGGTCGCCCCCGGCACGGCTAGTTGGATCCAGAGAGTTTGTGTTGCCCAAGTTGCGCGGTCCAAGACCGGTAATGTCGCCTGCCATGGTTTTGTCCTCAATAACGTGTTGGTTCCGGTTTTACTTAAATCAAAACAACCAGTTGTCTATGTTTTCTGCCCGGACTTTTGGTTGTAACGAAGCCAAGAAGTTTAAACGTCAAAGCTTATATCGGCCTGCGCGACCGAAACTTTAGCCCGAAAGTGTAAAAATAATAAAAAGTTTACTTCAAAAACGCCCGATGGCACGCACCGAACGCGCATCTTCAACAATGGCTTGCACCGTCTGGCCTGAACGAGTGTTTTTAACAGAAATCCGGTCACCAATACCACCGTGGTCTTGAGCTTCTCCAAGTGCCATCACAGTAACACCGCCGCTGCCCGCTTTAATCTGTACCCGGTCACCCCGGCGAATGACTCGGTTGGTGTCAACCATGCGATCGGTAACCACCTCACCGGCACGCATTGCCCGGGTCAGCACATGACCCACAACCACCTCCGGGTCGGTAAACACTTGTCCGTGTATTTGATTAGCATCGATTGTGCTAACTGAAACATCCGAACGGCCGATACGATCACCCCGTTGCAAATCTGAGGTTAACACGACCGCCTCGCGCGATCGGCTAACCTCCAACGGCACATAAATCCGCCATGGGCTGCTGCCCCGGCACGCGACTTTGACGTTGATTCTAGAGCGATGCAAATCGATAGGCATGTTATCATTTATTTCTAGTGGCTGGTCACAGTATTGTAGTCGTAATCGCGGATCTAAGTGGCCCACGCGGAAACTAACATTGTCTGCACCTTGCGTTTGCTGGGCTAAAGCGCTTTCAACCGCCGTGCGGATTTGTTCATGAGTGTCCTGCTGGCCTGCATTGGTCACTTTGCTTAATGTGATAAGCAGCATCATAATGCCGCAATAGGAAATCAACCGGGTTGCCGTGAAGTTTGGGTTAAATTTGAGCATGATTTTGTTCCTATTGCATACTTGATCTTAGTGGTTACGGGTCTGTTCTATTGAATATTTGGGCATTGACTCGAAAGTCTACAAGCAGGAATCAAGCCAAAAAATACTTTGACGGTTTTTTGTGGATTTCCGGTATGGCCGGTTAAAGACTTAAGCGCGCACGCCGAGAATCAAGCACAATCGCTTTTGAATGATCATTAGCTGCTGATATGTTCCACAAATATATGTTCCACAAATAAATGAATAATTCTCAGGGCAGGTAAACTG
>DRZW01000091.1 GCA_011380105.1 Halothiobacillaceae bacterium | reverse complement strand
TTCATGCGGTTGGTGATCGGAGATAATAACGCTTAAAACCCCATCGGCTAGACCCTGGCGCAGTGCTGCCCGGTCGCGCTCAGTGCGTAACGGTGGAATTACATGGGTGTTTGGGTTCAGCGCATCGGTATCCATGTCGGTTAGCCACAGGTGATGGATGCTCACCCCGGCGGTAATCTTTAAGCCCTGATTCTGAGCATGACGCAACATATCCACCGCCGCAGCTGAGCTGACTTGGTTGATGTGCACACGCGCATCGACCTCTTGCAGCAGTGCAATCAACTGCGCTAAGGGAGCTGTTTCTGCAGAGACGGGGATGCCCGGTAAGCCTAGCCTCGTTGCGACCATGCCTTCGTGGGCACAGCCGCGGGCACTTAAGCTCGGATCGGTGGGTTCTAGCACCAGTTGTAGATCAAAGGTGGCTGCATAGGCCAGTGCGCGGCGCAGCAGATTTAGATTCGCAAACGGGGTCTGTGCGTTGGATATCGCTACACAGCCCCCTTCGGCCAGAGCGGCCATTTCCGAGAGCAGCTCGCCATCGAGCTGTTGGGTCATTGCGCCGATGCACACTACCCGGGCGCGTCCGGCTAACTGTGCCCGGCGTTTAATAAACCGGGCTACGGCTACGGTGTCTAAAATGGGGTCGGTGTCCGGCGGCATACACAGGGTTGTGATCCCACCACAGACTGCCGCGGCCGATTCGGTGGCGATATTGGCCTTGTGTTCCAGGCCGGGTTCACGCAGCCGCGCCCAGCTATCGACAATACCGGGCATCAGCCATAAACCTTCCGCATCCAGACGGTGCTCAGGCGGAACAGCGGCGCAGTCGTGGTCGTTGATTTCGCCTACGGCTTGAATTTTACCGTCGGCTAACAGAACACTGCCGTTGCGCGGTTTGTCATCATTCGGGTTGATCAGGGTGGCGTTTTCAATCAGCCATGTGTCGCAATCCATCCCTGGGCGGCAGCCTTCGGGGTGGCGAACGGGATCTTGATCAATACCTAGATTAGCGGGGGTTTGCTTCATGATTCACCACCCTTGCGGCCCATGCATAAGCTCATTGCGGCCATACGCACCCCAATACCATTGGACACCTGCTCTAAAATGACTGATTGAGGGCCGTCGGCAACCCGGGATTCAATCTCCACACCCCGGTTGGCCGGACCGGGGTGCATAACGATCGCATCGGGTTTTGCCCAGGCTAGTTTTTCCTCGGTTAGACCGTATAAACGGTAAAACTCCTCTTCACTGGGCAAAAGCCCAGCATCCATACGTTCTCGTTGTAATCGCAGCATGATAATCACATCAACATCTCTAAGCCCAGCGCGCATATCGTGGAACACGCGCACGCCCATGTGTTCAATGTCCTGTGGTATCAAGGTGCGTGGGGCAATTACCCGCAACTCACCGACATTAAGAGAGTTAAATACATGTATTTGCGAGCGGGCAACGCGGGAGTGGAGCACATCGCCAACAATGGCAATCCGCAATGGCGCGAAATCCCCCTTATGCCTGCGGACGGTAAATGCATCAAGCAAAGCCTGTGTGGGGTGCGCATGCCAGCCGTCACCGGCATTGATTACCGAGACATGTGGTTCAACGTGCTGGGCGATAAAATGCGGCGCTCCGGATTGTTCGTGACGAACCACAAACATATCCGCCTGCATGGCCTGAATGTTTCGCAGGGTATCAAGCAGACTTTCGCCTTTTTTGGTGGCTGAAGTGGCTAGATTGATATTCAGTACATCGGCTGATAGCCGTTTGGCTGCCAGTTCAAAAGTGGTGCGCGTCCGTGTAGAGGACTCGAAGCACAGATTAACCACGGTGCGACCACGCAGCAGGGGAACTTTTTTGACCTCTCGGTCGGTAACCGAAACAAAGCCTTCTGCGGTATCGAGAATACGGGTGATCCACTGTGGGCTGATGCCCTCGATGGTTAGCAGGTGTTTTAGGTTCCCGTGCTGGTCAAACTGTATCGCCCAAGGGTCGGGGGTAAATTTAGGAATCTTGGGTCGAACAAAGTTGACGGCCATATTGCGCGACTCCTTAGGCTATTGATTCGGGTTTTTTAGTTCAACCCCCAGCGGTTCGGGGCCGCTGAGCTTAATGTGGGCGCCGGGCGCTAGATTCAGATCCTGTCCTGACCATCGAGCACAAATGGGCAGTTCGCGTCCATCGCGCTGGTAGAGTACCGCTAACCCCACTTTATGCGGCCGGCCATAATCAAAGATTTCATTGAGCGCTGCGCGCACGGTACGGCCAGTAAACAGAACATCATCGACTAAAATAACATCCCGGCCTTCGATCGAGCAGGGGAGGTGTGACGGGCGAACGGTGGGGTGAAGTCCTGCGCGATCAAAATCATCGCGGTAAAAGCTAATATCGAGAACACCTAAAGGCTCGCTGAGTGCCATTTGCTGATGCAGCCATTGCGCAACCCAGACCCCACCGGTGTGGATGCCAATCATCACCGGAGCGTTTAGCCAACCACGCTGCTGATCGAGCGCGATGGCTTGATGTAACTTTTCAAGTGCCTGTTGGGGCGGTATGGGGTGTTGCTCGGGATTATTCATCAGTTGTATTCCTGTATCTTAGTCTTGAGCCAAGTGGCCCATCCGCTGAAGGTGACGAGCGATACTTGCCTTGACTGATTGTTTGCTAATCTCAGTGACTTTGCTTGCTTCATAAGCTGCAAAATAATGATCAATAATAATCGCCGCTGCCATAGCGTCGATTTGCTGCGGGTCATTTTGAGCGGATTTTGCCCCAACACGCAGTCGAGCCTGTTCTGAAGTCAGGCGTTCATCAACCAGCCAGACGGGCAGAGCGGTTTTTCGTGCAAGCGGGCGGCAAAACGCCGTATGGCCGCAGCGATTGGATAGCAATCACCCTGATCATCCACCGGCCAGCCAACGATTAGCGTTTGCGGTTGCCACTGCTTGATGATAGTGAGCACCGCTTCCCAATCAATCTGTTCTGCATTTGCATTATGCAGCGTGGTGAGGGGTTTTCCGGTGCCAATTAGCCGCTCGCCGACAGCAATGCCGACCCGCCAGGCACCGAAATCGAAACCCAGCACGGATTCGGTTGCTGAGATTGAATCCGCATGGGAGGACTCGGGTCTCATTTGCTGTTCTCGTCCACAACCCTAAGCGTGCCCGACTTCACCGGAAAGAAGATGGATATCAACCCCAATCTGTTGGGCGGCAACGGTCCAGCGCTGCTCGACGGGTTGTCTGAATAGAATATCCTCGCTGGCGGGAACGGCTAACCAGCTATTCTCGGCCATTTCCTGTTCCAATTGTCCTTTGGACCAGCCGGAGTAGCCCAAAGCAACCACCGCATCCTTGGGACCGGCTCCGTCTGCCAGCGCCTCTAGGATGTCTTTGGATGTAGTCAGGCCGATGCGGTCGGTGATCTCCAGTGTCGATTCCCAGCCACCATGGGGCGC
>DRZW01000090.1 GCA_011380105.1 Halothiobacillaceae bacterium | reverse complement strand
TTTAGGTACAGCAGGATGCCCCTTTGGTGGATTAACTGACTCGGTTTGCATTCTCAAGTTCGGTGGCAAATCCCGTATTTCCGCCGGACGATCCGGCGCTAGAATACCAAGTCGCTCGAGCACATTCGATAACTCGCGGACATTACCGGGCCAGTGGTACTGGCGCAAAGCCGTTAGCACTTCATCACTTAGACGGGGAGCGGGACGCCCTTCCCGCGATAAACGCTCGGAGAGCGCTTGGGCAATGGCAGGAATATCGGCGCGAATTTCCCGCAGTGGTCGGGTGTAGATGGGGAAAACGTTTAAACGATAATAAAGGTCTTCCCGAAAATCGCCCCGTTCGACCATTTCCAGCAAATTACGGTGGGTTGCTGCGACAATGCGCACATCTGCCTTAAATGATTGGGTGCCGCCCACCCGCTCAAATCGACGTTCTTGGAGCACACGCAGGATCTTAACCTGCATCGACAGGGGCATGTCACCAATCTCATCCAAAAAGATCGTGCCACCTTCGGCCAGCTCAAAGCGGCCTTTTCGTTGGTTAATCGCCCCGGTAAATGCGCCTTTTTCATGGCCGAAGAGCTCAGATTCGAGTAGTTCACCGGGAATGGCACCGCAGTTGACCGGAACAAATGGTTTATCCGCCCGATTTGACAGCAGGTGCAGCATGCGGGCAATCACCTCTTTACCGGTGCCGGTTTCGCCCAATATCAGCACGGTGGCATCCGTGGGAGCCACCTGCGCCACTTCATGGCGAATTTGTTTAACCGGCTCACTGCTGCCGATCAACCCCTTGTTTTCTTCGGCAAGCATTTCGACTTTGCGGTTAGCCCAAATGCGGTCCAAAATAGCCTGTAGGGTTTGCAGATCGCAGGGCCAAGGCAGTTGGGCCATTGGCGTTATGTGGCTGGGTTTGGTCTTTAAATCACCCAAGACAATCCAAGGTAGTTCAACCTCGGGGTTAGGGCCGGGGGCATTAATACTTAACCGACATAACGCCAATGAGCGGTTATCGGCACAATCGAGCCGATCGGGCTCGGTGAAGGCATCAAAGCCCAGCAGTGCCAACTGTTCGGCGAGTAGTTGCACCGACTGGTGTTCTGGGTCATGCGCATCAATCCAGCATTGTGGTTTTGACCGGGCCATGAGACTTGCTCCGTTAGCTAAAGCCCGAACCTTCGCCCGAGCCATACATTGTTGTATTTAATGCGTAAAACTAGCGCGAGCGTGGTTAAATGTCAAAACATTGTCACACGAGGATTAGTTCTTATCTTGTTGATATAAAATGTTTTTAATCGACACTCGATTGCGCAGCAAAAAAGCTCCGTTGTATGTACAAATTGACCCACCGCCACGACCATTTACGCCCTAGGTCGGTTAACTATGAAGATGCTGAAAATTGAATCCATACAGGGTGCACAGAATCAGCGCAGCAGCCATGGCCTGGTTCTCACCCCCGGCACCAAGCTCGCTGCACTCGTGCTAGAAGGCGCACGCCCCGGCGGCAAGGCTTTACTCTCGATAGCCGGTGGGCAATTATTGGTGACCACACAGCAAACCCTGAACAGCGGGCAGGCACTAAACCTGATAGTCACTAAACTCGGCCAACAGGTGCACTTGCAAATCCACGACCCAGAGCGCATAGAGCGACAACAACTGCAAATCAACCAGACCCGTGCGCTGCTCAATATGCTCAGCCAACTCAACCTTAGCGCACCGCAAACCAGCACCAGCACCGCTGGGAGCCAAAATTTCGCAGTCTTACCCGAAGGGCTGACCAGCCTACTCGCTCGCCCGGAAGGACTGATTCGCCCTGGGCAACTCCGGCAATATTTAACCGCGATGATCCCAGCAACAACCAACCTCGGACAGACTAAGGCCAGCCTAAATGGCAGCACTAACTTAGGCTCGGTGCTGCTGCGTGCCGCACAGCTGATTCGCAACACCAACACCGAGTCCCGCCCGGAAGCTTTGAAAAGTCAAAGCAAAAGCTGGGAACAGGCCGGATCCTACGTGCTACGCAGTCTGATTAGCACCGCACTGGCTCAGAACACCCCAGCGCAGAACGCCCAGCAAACTCAGGGGCGGGAGCCACAGTGGATTATGGCCCTGCCGATTAATGTCGACGGCAGTTTAAGCCAGATTGAGCTGGCCATTCGCGGCCAGCCCGATGAGGATAGCGATGAAGGCGAACAGACCTGGCGTATTGACCTTGCCTTTGATCTCTTCGATCTCGGCCCGATTCATGCTGCGTTGCGGCTAACAGGCGATCAGCTCAGTCTGGATCTATTCGCCGAGCATAGCCAGACTCAGGCACGCTTAAATCAGCACCAAGCCCAGCTCGAAGCGGGATTAACACGAGCCGGGCTAAGCTTGGCGCAATTTGCCGTCTACCCAGGGCCAGCCCCGCAAAGCATACGCGACCGACTCCAACCCCAACCACAGCAAGTCATGGGCTTGCTAAGGGAGCAGGCATGAGTCAACAACAACCGCGCCGTGCCATCGCCCTTTCCTATGATGGTGAGGATTTACCAAAAATTGTCGCCAGCGGTCAGCATCAGCTAGCCGAGGAAATCGTGGCATTAGCCAGAGAGGCAGGTGTGCCTGAGGTTGATGACCCGCAACTAGCCGCCGCACTGGCCACTCTGGATGTCGGCGATGAAATCCCCGAGAGCCTGTTTCGTGCTGTCGCTGAGGTTTTAAGTTACGCGCTTTATATCAGCGGCAAGCACGAGGCGGTATTAAAACGTGCCCGAGAGCAGAAAAACCCGAAGGCATAGGGATTTCAAGCCGTTTAAAAATAGCGCTATTAAGGGAACTTTTTAACCACCGGGTGGTACTCGCCGCTTTGTTGTCCCACAATAGATAAGCGGTGCGCCTGCCTTACCGGCTAATAAACTGCAAAGGGATTTTTGCACGGCAGGCTTAACTAACTTGACAACAGCCTTGGCAAAAAAGGAGGCTCACAGCCAACGCTGTCTGGTCAAAGCGAAGGTTTAGACCAGCAACAACCCGATGGCTGATATTGATGGTCTGCTGGTTAGAGCCATTGATGAGACCGGCGCAGATCTGGCGGTGATGGGTGCCCACTTACCAAAACGATTAGATGCAATAATGCCTGCCTCGGCGGCAAAGTGGCCTCCCACACCGATGCATCTGATTTTCTCATCCGACCATAATCTCAATTCCATAAATTAAAAAAACAGGAGCCTTTTATGCAACAAGACCCTGACAAAAAAACCAATCAGCGCGAGGGTGGAGGCATTCCCGCACCCTCGGGCAAAACCAATCTGATTGATACCGATTATGTAATCGGTCAAGATAATATAAGTCGGAAAAAATTTGGCATCGACTTTGATTTGCACGGCGTGGTATTCGCCTTCTCGGCCATTGTGATTCTCGTCTTTGTCCTGCTCACACTGGCCTTGCAGGAAACCGTCGAACCGATCTATGACGCCATTTT
>DRZW01000193.1 GCA_011380105.1 Halothiobacillaceae bacterium | reverse complement strand
GTATGGGCGCGGGCTAAGCGAATCGCGCTCATGGTCGCCTCGGTGCCTGAGCTGGTCAGGCGCACCATATCCATGGAAGGCACCAGCTCACAGAGCAAATCCGCCATGCGGGTTTCAGCAACGGTGGGGGCGCCGAAGGAAAGCCCGTTAACGGCGGCCTCGCGAACCGCTTCGATCACCTCAGGGTGGGCGTGACCGAGAATCATCGGCCCCCAGGAGCCAACATAATCAATATAGTCCTGATCATGCTCGTCATAAAAACGGGCGCCTTTAGCACGCTTGACGAATACCGGATCGCCACCGACCGAGCCAAAGGCGCGTACCGGGGAGTTCACGCCACCGGGAATGTGTTTTTGCGCCTGTTCGAACAGTTCGTGGTTGTTTGCGGGCATTATTTTTTCTCCGGTTGTTAGCATTTTTGTTGTTCGGCACTGAGTGTTCAGTGCGGTGTGTTTAACTTTTGCCACTGCTGGTGCAATGCACGGGCACGGGTGCGGATATCCGCACTCGAGAATAAATCAGATACCACGGCGATCATATCCGGGCGGGCCGGACTTAGTTCGGACATGTTCTCGGCAGTGATGCCACCAATCGCGCAGACCGGTAAACCAAAACGCCGCTGGGCATCGGTGATTAGTGAGGCTGATGCCTGCGGTGCATTGGGTTTGGTGCGGGAGGGGAACATGGCCCCAAAGGCGATATAATCGGCACCTTCCAAGGCGGCCTGTTCGGCGCGCTGAATCTGATCGTAGCAGGATGCACCAATAATCAGGTCGTGTTTAGCTTGTTTTACCAAGCGGTCGCGGGCCGCTGCTATCGAGCCATCCGCTCCACCTAAGTGAACACCATCGGCCTGGCTATTTAACGCTAGGTCTATGTCGTCATTGACAATAAAACAGACACCGTGCTGCTGACAATATTCAGCTAATGCGCTAGCTTCATCGAGACGCCGGGCGGCGTCGGTGGTTTTATCCCGATATTGCAACACGGTCACGCCGCCGGCGATCGCCTCTTGTACGGCGCGCATTAATGCCTGTCCCTGGTGGCGGGTGGTATCAGTTATGGCGTAAAGCCCTTTTAGCGATGACATAGAAACTCAAGCCAGACGATAGGCACCGACCAAACCTAAACGCGGGTCGGGGGTTATGTAAACAGGAATACGCTGCATTAGTTCGGAGAATCGTCCTTTGTCGATAAACGCGGGCATAAAATGCGTTTGTAAATACGGGGCAATCACCCCGCTGATGTTTCCGGCTAAGTACACCCCATGCCACGGTAAATTAGCCAGCGCCAGATTACCTGCTTTCGCGCCCATAATCCGGGCAAATAAAGTCACGGCTTCCATGGCGGCAGGGTCTTGCTTGGCCAGTGCCGCTTGGGTGATTTGTGCATTTGCATCGGCTGCGGTTAAATCGATCTGCTCGCGCCGATTCTGGCTCTGGCTGCAAAACCGGTATAAGCGGGCAAACCCGTCACCGCTTAATATTCGCTCGTAGCTAACGTGGGGGTATTGTTTGCGCAAAAAGTTCAACAGCGCGATTTGTTGATCATCAATAGGGGCGAAATCGATGTGCCCGGCTTCACTTGCTTGGGGTAACCATCGCTGCTGATGGGGGTGGAACATCGCTGCACCCAGCCCCGTGCCGGCTGCCAGCACCACCGCCGATCCGGGCTGGGATGGTACATCGTTGAGCACGATGCGTTGGGTGGCATCGTTAATCGCAGCATAGCCAACTGCAATTAAATCATTGTAAAGCGATACCTTGGCTTGGAACCGTTGGGCTATCACCGCCGCCTCAATGCGCCAAGGTAGATTGGTCGCGGCTACATAGGCACCTTCATTTGCCTGCTGCACCGGGCCTGCTACTCCCAAGGAAATCCGGCTAACCGCTTGGGGGGTGAGGTGGCATTCGTGCGCGGCTTTTGCGAAAAAGGCCGCGAGCAAGTCATCAAAGTGTGCATAATCACCGCTGGCCAGTTGGGTCTCGTAGGCCACCTTATGATTATCAAATAGCGCTAACCAAGATTTTGTCCCGCCAATATCACCTGCCAGTATCATGCACCTTCCTCTTCGGGGTATTCCACACCATCGGCGCCAATTAATGCACCAAAGGCTTGGGCCAGATAATGAGCCACTTGTTCAGGCGGACTTTGATAAAAATACTGCCAGGCACGGTCACGCTCTTCATCATAATCCGTACCGTTTGGCCGAGCGTGGCTCAACCAGCTCAAGCGCACGGCATGGCCAATCAAGACGTCCATCACCAGCGGCTCACAGATTGAAATATCGGGGTTGTTTTCGATGATGTTAATTACACAGGCGAGCGCTTCGATGGTTAATTGCCGGTATTCCGGGGCGGCGATGCGGTTTATCACACCTTCCACATTTAGGGCAAAATTACGCTCAAAAGCCGTCGATTCACTGCGGTACCGGGCGCTATCAATCATGCTTTCCGGATGGTATCGATCACCAATGACGATACCAGGTGTGTGAGCAAGCACCCCCCATAGGCGTGCATAGAATGATTCGGGCAAACGGCCCACCGCACCTTGCAACAGACGACGTTCCTGCCAGTCAATTTTTTTACCCGAGCTATCGGAGCGATCACACATGCTTTCAGGAAGCATGGCACAGACCCCAGTAGAGCTGAGCTCAATATCGACCTTTTCACTGCCGGAGGCTAAGTGCAAGGCTTCGAGTTTAAAGACCTCATCGCGCCAGCTAATAGCATCGCGGACTTTATCGCGGATCTCACTCGGAGGCAGGCTGATCAGATCATCCAACGCCTGAGCCGGAGCGGTGTTGTGGTCACGGGCGTGAAGCAACACCAATATTTGCAGTATTGGGCCGGTGCGCAAGGTAATAATATCGGCAAAAAGCTCCGGTTCTGCGCGAATCCAGGCGCCTAAGTGGATGATGATTTCCTGGGTGAGGATGCGCTCACGTGGGTCATCGCCGCAGAAGCTGGCGATATGTTCCCGGATTTCATCATTCGCCCGCACGCTGTCAATCACACTATCACGGGTATAGCTACGGCCAACGGCGATTTGCTTTTGGCGGACGATTAGGTCCATCAAAGCCACTTCAAGATAGGCATCAACCTTTGAAGCCACCTCGGCAGTCAGGCGCATAATCCGCCACAACCGCAGGCTTTGCGCCACCCGGAATAAGGCATTTAAGTGCCCATCCAAGCTCAGCTCACGTCCCCGGTGGTCGGCGAATTTAATCTCACTGGCATGACCACCCAGTACCATCGCGCGCAATAATAATAGCTGTTCGTCTAAATCAACGGCATGAGCAAAGCGCTCGGTTAAAGCCGCCTCATCAAGGTTTTCGAGTTGCTCGGCGGCCAGCAGGGGGCTGACTTCGCTCCGCGTAACTTCAGGGGGGTGCTCAGGAATAAGGTGGCTGCGTTTTGCCCAAGTGGCTAAAAATCCAGGCAGAGTAATTCGATGCGCCGTTAATACC
>DRZW01000118.1 GCA_011380105.1 Halothiobacillaceae bacterium | reverse complement strand
TTGGTGATGACCGCTTTGATTTGATCGAACTAAAACGCGAGCTGGCTGATTTAATTAGCTATCGCCCCGGCGTGCCAGCTTTTCTGGATTTGCTGGGAGGTATGCAGAAAAAACGCGTTTTAGTTACCAATGCGCACCCGGATAGTGTTGCACTTAAATTCGAGCACGTCGATTTAGGCCACAGGCTCGATGCAATTTATAACGCCCACGACTTGGGCGAACCGAAAGAGTCGTTATGCTTCTGGCAAAAACTGGCCGGGAGGCTGGATTTTCAGCCGCAAAGAACCTTGCTAATCGATGACAATCTCCAGGCGCTGGCAGCCGCTGAGCAATTTGGTATTGCTTATCTTCGCGCCGTCGCCCAACCCAATAGCCAACAAGGGCCGGTCGAAACCGCACCCTACGCAGCACTCTCCCGGTTTGTCGTACGCTGATTCAGGTTTCTGGCGGCACGTAACCCTCCGGCTTGGCATCTTGGCCTTCAAATAAGAATTTTTCCATTTCTTGCTCTATAAATGCGCGCGCTTTAGGATCGATCGGAGAAAGCCGGTATTCATTAATCAGCATGGTCTGGTGATTCATCCACTGCGACCAGGCCGCTTTCGAGATATTCTCGAAAATCCGCTGACCCAGCTCGCCCGGATAAGGCGGCTTATTCAAGCCTTCGGCCTCGCATTGTAAACGGACACAAAAAACCGTGCGCTCAGACATGATATTCTCCTAGGTAAACGGACTCCCCACGGTGCTTATCATAGCAACTTCGCCTTATCCGCGTAGGTTTGTTGGAATAATCGCGACAAAGGCTTAGGCAACGCTATTGATATTTCTGGGTCTGCCAAATCATGAGGGTCGACAAAGCGTATTTGTGATTCGCTCACCGCGCTGCTCGATGACACCGGCGCATAATGCACTTCGGCATTGAGCTTAAAATGGGTAAAGCGATGCCCAAAGTGGCTGATGCGCTGCGGCTGTGCTGCTAATTGCAGGCCCCATTTTTGGGCGCTGCATTCAATTTCATCGGCAGTCATTACCACCGGCAAGCTATACAACCCACCCCAAATACCAGAAGGCGGCCGCTGTTCGAGCAGCACCTCACCCTGTGGATTTTCCAACCAAAGAAACACCCGATTGCGCTCGGGCAGTGCTTTTTTTCTGACCCGCACCGGCAGGTCTTGTTGCAAGTGATGCAGGCGGGCATAACAATCTTCAGCCACCGGACAGCGCTCGCACTCAGGTTGACTGCGCCGACACACACTCGCGCCCAAATCCATAATCGCCTGGGTGTAATCGGCTGGATGTTGGTCACAGGCTCGCTCTCGGGCTGCTGCCCATAATTGATCAAGAGTGGATTTATGCTCCAGCGGTGTATCAACCCCGGCATGGCGAGCCATGACCCGCTTCACATTGCCATCGAGTATTACCGCTGGCTGATTGTAAGCCTGGGCGATAATTGCCGCTGCCGTCGAAGGGCCAATGCCCGGCAGGGCCGCCCAACCAGCCTGATCTTCAGGGATACCATTTTGGGCCATTAGTTGCGCGGCTTTATGTAAATTCCGACCTCGAGCGTAATAACCCAGCCCGGCCCATAACGCCAACACCTCATCCTGTTCAGCACCCGCCAGCGAATATAGATCCGGAAAACGCTGTAAAAAACGCTGAAAATAGGGGATGACCGTGCTCACTTGGGTTTGCTGGAGCATCACCTCAGACACCCAAACCCGATAGGGCGTGCGCGGATGCTGCCAAGGCAGGTCATGCCGGCCATGCTCGGAAAACCATTGCAATAACCGCGTTGCAAACGATCCGCTCGCCATAACCGATTAACGTAAAAACCGATCGAGCAACTGACGCGCTGGCGCGTCTTCTCTCAAATGCCGATCCAGCTCCTGCTCAATCCGCTCTCTGATCTGACCTTCGGCAGCATCGCGCAAAATCCGCTGCATATCCAGACGCACCTGTGGGTTATCAAAACGGCCGGTAATTAGCACCGGGATGGTAATACCGCGCAGTTCCTGAAGGTCGCGCCCGCCTTGCCCCTCCAGCGAGTCCACTACCGATGCGGCCACCCGATAATCAATTTGCTCGGTGGGCAGATCAAAATAGCCATTCCCACTAACACGGAACAACGGGGCACGTAGATCAAGGTCATCGGACTGCACTCGGCCTGATTCAATGACCGCAGAGGCAGTTAAAGCCGAGAAGTCCGTCTCCGCCCGATCCACCGCAGTCACATCACCGCCTTTGATTTGCGCATTCGCACGCCGCAACCAATAGCCCACATCAACGCCTTGAACTACACCATCCTCAAGCCGGGTGGCAGCGGTGCCGGCCAAATTCGCAATCAAATCATCATATTGATTACCGCTGGTGGTTAAATCAGCCTGCAGGTTACCTTTGCCGGATAAACGCGGCTTCACACCAAGCAGGTTCAAAAGCGGCTTTATCTGCAAGTCACTGGCGTCCAACCGGGCGGATACAACCGGCTGGCTGCCTTGAATATCCAATGATCCATCTGCATCGAGGCGGCCATCGAAGGCCCGCAGTTTTAATTCTGGCACGGCAAGCAGGCCACCGGCGGCTTGAAAACGCACGACAACATCGGCCAAATCCCATTGTTGATAAGTTAGGGTATTGATTCGAGCCTCAACCTCGGCATCGAGTGTTCGAAGCCATGCTTGTGTCGCCGGGGTTAACAGGGGTACTTCTTGATGCTGATCTTGGGCGGCTGTATCCGCAACGAGATCATCGTCATTATTGTGCTGCTGCGGCAGATAATTGTTAACAGAGAACGCCGGGCTATATAATGAGGCGCGAATCGCCGGGAACGCCTCGGTAAGCTGCAGCGTTATATCCCCGCTCACCGTTTGCCCATCAAGCAGCAACTCAAGCCCATCGAAGCCAAGTTCGGTCTGATCTGCTCGGAAGGCACTGCTAAATGCCAACTCCCGCAATCCATCTGAGGGCAATTCGGGCATTTCAACCCCCCATTGCGCTAGCATTTGCGCCAAATCTATTGCGCCCAGAGCCAGATTGCCATTGGCCGTCCACGCATCGTCGGGGGCAAGACCGGCAAACACCACATCAGCTGCTAATTGCGCCTGATCAACCGTGAGTTCCGCCTCTAGCATGCTAAGGCGCCCAACTGATTGCTGATAAAGCAAATCCCCACTGTAATTTGCTGTTAGCGGTGATTGCGGCTCGTTATCCAAAGTTAGCTCGGCATCAATAGCCAGCCCCGTAGTCTGTAAGCTAACATCGGCTAAATCAGCCAAGACTTCTGTTTGCAGACGTGCCTCAAGCAGGGCTAGGCCAGGCAATGCCCGTGCAAACAAACGGCTATCAAGCCGCTTAGCGGAAAGTTTTTGCTCGGGGCTTAAACGCAGTCCTTGCAGGTTGAGGTCGAGTTCCACCTCTGCCAACTGGTCTGTTTCGGTAGTACCAACCGCAAGATCACGCAACATCAGCTGGCCGTCTATCACCGGCAAATC
>DRZW01000119.1 GCA_011380105.1 Halothiobacillaceae bacterium | reverse complement strand
TTGTTAAACCAAATAATTTGCTGCAAATCTCGAAAAGCCCGTTAATCACCTGATCTGCCGGGAAATAGGGCTTGATGTCCTGTTCGGAGAAGTCAAAATCATGTTGACGTTTTAATTCGCTATAATAAGGCACATCCCAGGCTTGCAGTGGGTAGATGCCATCGCGCTGCTTTGCAAATTCGGTTAACTCGGCTAATTCTTGTTTCGCTTTTGGGCGGGCATGTTCGGTCAATTCCTGTAAGAAAGCATCGACAGTGGCAACGGAATTGGCCATTTTTTTCTGTAACGACAAGTCGGCATATTGCTCAAAGCCGAGCATTTGAGCAATTTCATGCCGCAGTGCCAGTATTTCATCCATAATAGCGCTGTTATCAAACCGACCTTGATCAGGCCCGATCTCCGAGGCGCGGGTGCTAAAAGCATGGTAAAGCGTCTCGCGTAATTCTCGATCGGCGGCAAACCGCATTACGGCCATAAAATCGGGCTGGGTTAGGGTAATGCGATAGCCCGATTCACCCTGATCTTTGGCCTGCTGAGCAAATTGAGCCAGTGCCTCTACGGGCAATCCGTCCAAGCGCTGTTTATCGGTTATGGTGAGAGACCAAGCATCAGTGGCATCCATCAGATTGTTAGCGAATTGAGACGACAGCGCCGATAAGCGCGATTTGTGCGCTTTAAATACCGCCTGATCTTCAATACTTAAGCTAATTCCTGAATGCTTGAAATCAATTAAGGTATTTTTAATATATTGCTGTTTATCAATGGAAAGTGATGAAAAATCATCGTTTTCCCGCAAAGTCTTAAAAGCTTGGAATAAAGCTTGATTCTGCCCTAATTCAGTCTGGTAATCCGATAATTTGGGCAAACCGGCCTCAACGGCTTTACGGATTTCAGGTGTTTGTGCCACGGCATTGAGATGCAACACCGGCGACCAAAACTGCTCAATACGGTCTTCTAGGTCGAGCAATGGCGCCACAAGTGTATCCCAGCTGACGGGTGTCTCTGCGCTGGTTAGTAGTTCTATTTGCTTGCGGTTATCATCTAATAGCCGATCGAGCTGGGATTCAATCTGCCCCGGTTCAATACTGGAGAAATAGAGCGGTTCTGTTTGGGTTTGCGCAGACATTAAGTAGAATTCACCTAGTTAGTTTATACGGTTTGACGTTCTGTTGTGTTCACAATTTTTTCAGTGTGCGTTTTAGACTAACTCAGTAAAGGCGTTCTGTGTAACAATCAGTACCGATCGTTTATCGTTTTAATTTGAGGGAGTTTGTTATGGAATGGATCATTTTGTTGATTGTTATCGCAGGCTTAGGCTTTTGGGTTGTTAAAATCTACAACACGCTGGTTTCTTATAAGACTCAATACGAAAACGCCTTTGCGCAGATTGATGTGCAGCTAAAGCGCCGCTTAGATCTTATCCCTAACTTGGTGGATGTGGCTAAGCGCTACATGGAGCACGAGCGGGATACGCTGTTGAAAGTCACCGAAGCGCGCTCAGAAATGGCTCAAGCTTTGAAACAAGCTGAAAAAATGCCCGGCAGTCAGGCCGCGATGAAGCAGCTTGCTACCGCTGAAGCCACCCTGAATAATGCGATGGCCGGCTTTAATATTCGTGTAGAGGCCTACCCGGATCTAAAAGCCAACGAAAACATGCAACAACTTTCCGAAGAATTGGTTTCCACCGAGAACCGCATCGCCTACGCCCGTCAGGGGTTTAATGATCTGGTGCAAAAATTCAACGAATACCGCAGAAGCTTCCCGCCTATTTTCATCGCCTCAATGCTGGGCTTTAAGGAGGACGCCGCGTTACTGGAGTTTTCTGAAAGTCGCCAAGAGCTTAATACCGCGCCAAAAGATTTATTTGGCTCCTAGAGCTTAAGGTAACCGCGTCATGGTAATGGATTTTCGCGAACATCAAGATTTAGCTCGCCGCAATAGTCGGCGGATTTGGATTGCGTATATAGTCTTGTTGTTGCTTACGGCTTTCGCGATTGCGTTCTTAGCCATGACTCTGTTTTATACCGGTGAGGTGCTTGTCGCATCCGGCAGTGAGCAATTAGGAATCATGCAGGCACTGCAGATGGGCGTGTCTGATGTGTTTGCTACCGATCACGGCTTGGTGGGTCTGGCCTGGATTACAGGCATTGGCATCATTGCGTTGGGTTTGTCGTCATTGTATGGCTGGGTGCATCATTCAGATGGCCATAAGGTTGCACGTGCGTTTGATGGCCGCCTAATTACCGAAGACACCGATAACAGCCCGGCAGAGCAGCAGGCATTGAATATCGTCCATGAGCTCTCACTGGCTGCCAGTATTCCTACACCCGCGTTGTATGTTATCCCCGATCCGGCTATCAATGCCTTTGCTGCGGGCAAGGATAACCGTCACGCAGTTGTCGCTGTAACAGAAGGGTCTTTGGCGAATTTTAATCGAGACGAACTCTCTGGGGTGATCGCCCACGAGCTTGCCCATATTGCCAATGAGGACATTAAGCTTAATATCCGGGTGGCAGCTTTTGTAATGGCATTCACCGCACTGTTTTTTATTGCTCGGATGATGTTTCGCTCGGCTTTGTATAGCCGCGGTCGGGGCAAGCAAAAAGCCGCGCTGATTGTTTTGGCCATTGGCCTAATGATCATCGGCTCGCTGTCGGTATTGGCAGGTCGGTTGTTACAGTCAATGATGTCTAAACAGCGTGAATTTTTAGCGGATGCAACCGCAGTGCAGTACACCCGTTACCCCAAGGGGTTGGCAGATGCTCTCTCTCTGATCAAACGCGGTGGTCGCTCAACCCAGATTAATAACCCGGAGGCCGCTGAGTTCTCGCATGCTTTTATTTTTGGCAAGCGTAATTTGTTCGGCACACATCCGCCATTAGAAGAGCGCATTAGGCGCATTCGGGCGCGAACATCAGACCAAGAACAAACAGCAACACAGGAAAAAGCAGTAGCAAAGTAGCTTATCGTACAAAGTTTGGTTAGGTTTGCTATTAAAGGGGCAGACTTTACCGGTTGATTTTTTCCGGTAGGCGATTTCCTGAGCTGTTTTTAGATCGATTTCATCGCACTTGAGCGGCTGGTAAAGTAGGGTACGCTGGTTTCTGGCGACTTTTCTAGTTTTTTAATTCTGCTCATTGAGTGGCTACTTAAATTAAAATTTTACTATGTCAGAAAAACGTTTGAAGATCGCGGTGGCCGGCACGGGTTATGTAGGATTATCCAACGCAGTGTTGCTGGCACAGCACAATCAGGTCATCGCACTGGATATTGTTCCGGAAAAGGTGGATCTGATAAATCAAGGTCAGTCGCCGATTATTGATGCGGAGATTCAGCACTTTCTCAAGGAGGTTGATTTAGACCTCATCGCGACTACAGACAAAACCCAGGCCTATACGGATGCGGATTATGTCATTATTGCCACCCCGACCGATTATGACCCGCAGACCAACTACTTTGATACCCGTTCGGTTGAGACAGTCATTGCGG
>DRZW01000025.1 GCA_011380105.1 Halothiobacillaceae bacterium | reverse complement strand
GTTAAATCCAGACGCGACGATTGACGAACTTCAAAGCGGGGCATGGGCCAATAGGGTGAATGAGTGATGGTCGATATTCTAACGTATATTCAACGTGTTATGCTCAATCAGCAGGGATAGCCCGGATTTAGGTTTATGAATTTGGAACAAACTTCTTTAAGTTCGCGGGAAGCATGACCCCAAAAAGCTACTTCAACATTAAAGCCATTCTCAACCAATATTCTTACCGATGGCACAAAATCAGCGTCTCCAGCAACTAGCGTTATAGTATCGCTGCTTTTATCGGTGATCGTGTAAGCATCATTAAACATATTAGCAACGATATTGGTATCGATTTTCTTTTCCTTGTTTGCAACATTTCTATCTTCAGTAATAACTTCAAATCCTGCTCTTTTCGCAATATTCCATATAGTATCTGAAGATGGTGGTCTGCTGCCAAAAAGCATGCATCTCTTAATTTCACTTTTATCTGTTCCTGCAATATAGTCGTGGAGCTTACCAAAATCAATCTTATATGATTGATAAAAAATCCGATTTCCAATTGCTTCGCCAATATCCGCTGCTAAGCCGGCATGTACCGCTTTAACTCGCTTCCCTTCAATAAATAAATTTGAATTATCCACGTATACTAATTTAGCCATTCTGATTTCCTTATGGTGATATGTAAATCGCAGTTAATTCAACTAACAGAGAGTAGAGTTATTGTCAAATTTTGTGCATGGCCGTTCAGGCGGCGTTCCTGTCTAACTGATCAGTCAAAGGCACCCCATCCTGGAACTCGACGTTGTTCACGACCAGCTCCAGCTTGCTGAATCCTTTGATCCACTTCCAGCGCTTCTGAGCTCTCTGAAGCAGCTTGAAGACCATCTTTAGGGTCGTTGCCCGGAAACTGCAGCTCCGGCTCCGCTTGTTCCGCAGGCGCACCGTGGTGAAGGTCGACTCAATCGGGTTGGTAGTGCGGATAGGCACCCAGTGCTCTGCCAGGTAGTCATAGAACGCCAGCAGGCCCTCCCGATCCTTAGCCAAGCACGCCATCGCGCTGGAGTACTTGGTCGCCCCTGAACATTTCTCCTGAAATCGGTACACCATCAGCTGACTAACCGAAATAAGGAGCGGCTTTAAGTGGGCTGACAAGACCAGCAAGAGCTCAATCAGCACCAACAACAGTGACATCCGCACCGGGTCAGCCCGGAATCGGGCACAACAATAGATCAACCACCGCATCAGCTACCGCAGGTTGTAGCCAGCAACTGCCAGAACCACGTTCAGGGCATTACCAAGTTGGCCCTTGAGGTGGTTGTGCTGCATTCGATGTTTAGCCTTGAGGTGGCAAATGACCGGCTCGATGGCATGGCGGTATTTGAGCCAGCGAGTGTAATGCCCTTGATCCGCCTTGCTGGTGTGCCAGGTCGTCAGCAAACGCTTGCTGGATTCTAGCCCATGGGAAATCGCTCGTTTTTGCAAGGAAACAGCCCTCATAATCGCAGTTTCACAGCTCGGCGGTTATGACCGCGCTGAAAGACACTATGCGAGCAGTTTGGTAGGACAAGTCGGAAGCGACGTGGCATGGAAAAGAATAAACACACAGAACGGATGAAGTCAAAAAATAATTCTGTCCCCTTTTCCGTTCCTTTTCCGTTCAACTCATGTCCCCTTTTCAACTCGCTTCGTTCACCACTGACATCAATTTTGTTGCCAGCACCCCATACTCATGCTTTTCCAGTGCATAGGCATGGCCGCGCGCACCCATTGCCTTCCGTTCGGCCTCGGGCAAAGACTTCAGCTCCATCACCGCTTGGGCAATGGCTGCCGGATCTTCTGCGGGGACCGTAACTCCGCAATTTGCGTCATCAACAGGACGATATGCACCTGAATCTATCGAATAAATGACCGGACGCCCCGAGAACAGGTAGTCGAATAGCTTATTGGGAGAAACGCCAAATTGGAAAAGAGGCTCCTTGGCTAGTCCGATGAAACACACATCAAAGCGCTGCAACATCGTCTGGATCTGCGCCTTCGGTATCGGATCGATAAAGACGACGTTCTTCAGTCCTTTCTCCCTGGCTTGCCGTTGGAGTACAGGCTTTTCTTTCCCCCCACCCACGAGGACGAACACTATTTCAGGATCATCCTTAAGCAGCTCGGCAGCATCTAGCAGCGTATCCAAGGCATTAGCCACGCCCAGCGTTCCAGTATACCCAACGATGAACTTGCCATCCGGCAATTGAGCGGATGTTTCCGGATCCAGCGGCTCTGGTTGCGAGACCTCTGCCATCGAGAAACCATTGGGCACCCAGGCGAACTTGGCCGGATCCATACCACGGGATTGCATGTGCTCCACGGCATTCTTTAGGTTGGAGATAACTCGATCTGACTCCCGATAGGCCTTGTCTTCAACCCACTGCAAAAAGCGGATAAAGGGATGACGATCGGAGTATCCACCTATTTGCACAAGCGTCAACGGCCAAATGTCCCGAACTTCAAAAATCAATGGCACGTCAAAGCGGCGTGCCAGCCACTGAGCTCCAAGAAACCCGATCAATGCGGGTGACGAATAGAGAATCGCGTCGGGGCGGTTGGGAATTACATCGACTAATCGGCGTAACTTCCAAGAAAAACGAAACCAGTTCAGGATGCGTTTCTTCGAATGGGCATGCTGATACGACGGCATCCGTATCCAGACCATGCGAACCCCATCGATTGTCTCAATGGTGATATCCCTATCGACTTGCACCGGCTTCCGAAGCAGGTGCGTAAAACTGGCGGCCACCACGTATACGCAGTGCCCCTGTGCCACAAGTTCACGCGCGAGGTAGTAGTGCCGACCGGCATACCCAGTAGAAGGCGTCGAGGCGTACTGGTTGATCATCCAAATTGTCTTTTTCTCAGCCACGGCAATCCTACTCACGTTGAAGAAGATGAGTGACAATGCGTTCAGCAGCCTTTCCACCGCCATAAAGTTCCGCATGATCCTGGACGGTGTGGCCGAAGTGGCTCGCGGCGGCCTGTTCGATACGGGCCTGGTCGGCCCCGACCAGTTCGTTGACGCCTGCCTCGACCAATTCCACCCATTCGGTCTGATCGCGTAGGGTTACGCAAGGCTTGCCGAAGAAGAACGCTTCCTTCTGTAAGCCACCGCTGTCCGTCAAAACCAGCCCGCAATGCTGGAGCAGCCAGAGCATCTCGAAGTAACCTACGGGGTTGATTGTATGGGTCTGGAGTATAAGCCCTGTGCGTTCGATCGCCGCGCGCGTCCGTGGATGCAGCGGCAAAACAACCGGTGCAAGCGCCCGGTGAATCGCATTGAGCGCATTGACAATTTCAGTCAGACGCTCGGAATCATCGGTATTCTCAGCACGGTGGAGCGTCGCCAGTACAAACGACGGATCCCCTTCGCGCTTGGTCGGTGAACTTCCGTGTCCTTCCGTGGCTAACAACTCCGAAGGTAATTCATGCGGAGCCACGGCATGACGCGCGAAGAACATCGCCGCATCCTGCATCACGT
>DRZW01000023.1 GCA_011380105.1 Halothiobacillaceae bacterium | reverse complement strand
GGTGCAGGAATATCACATGGGGGAACCGCAGTATCCCCTGAAAAATGTGGGTTCAACCGACCGTTCCGGTACCCGAATTCGCTTTTTACCGAGTCGTGAAATCTTTGCTGATGTTCAGTTCCACTACGATATTCTGGCCAAAAGGCTACGGGAGTTGTCTTTCCTTAACTCCGGTGTTCGGATTAGCTTGAAGGAAGAAAGCACTGGCCGGGAAGATGAATTTTATTATGAAGGCGGAATCCGCGCATTTGTCGAGCATTTAAATAAAGACAAAAACCCGATCCACAAGCACGTTTTGTATTTTGTAGGTGAACGTGATGAGGTCAGCATTGAGCTGGCCTTGCAATGGAACGATTCCTATCAAGAAAATCTATTTTGTTATACCAACAACATCCCTCAGCGCGATGGCGGTACGCATTTAACGGGTTTTAGAACAGCATTGACCCGTAGTCTTAATGATTACATGGTCCGCAACGGTATTCTGGAAAAAGCAAAGGTCAAAACCACCGGGGAGGACTGGCGCGAAGGTTTGGTTGCGGTGATTTCGGTAAAAGTGCCGGATCCAAAGTTTTCCTCTCAGACCAAAGAAAAATTGGTTTCCTCTGAAGTTAAAACGGCGGTCGAATCTCTAACTAGCCAGCGTTTAGCAGAGTTTTTGGATGAGCACCCCAGTGAAGCGCAGATAATTACCAATAAGATTATTGAAGCGGCTCGGGCCCGTGAGGCTGCCAAACGCGCTCGCGAGATGACGCGCCGCAAAGGGGCGTTAGACGTTGCCGGGCTGCCGGGGAAACTAGCAGACTGTCAAGAAAAAGACCCGGCACTATCCGAATTATACTTAGTGGAGGGTGATTCGGCAGGCGGTTCAGCCAAGCAGGGGCGTGATCGACGCACCCAGGCTATCTTGCCGCTTAAGGGGAAAATCCTCAACGTAGAGAAAGCCCGTTTTGACAAGATGCTGGCTTCCGTTGAGGTAGGAACCCTTATTACTGCCTTAGGTTGTGGTATTGGCCGCGAAGATTTTAACCCCGATAAACTGCGCTATCATCGCATTATTATTATGACGGATGCAGATGTGGATGGCTCGCATATCCGCACCTTGCTGTTGACATTTTTCTATCGACAGATGGCTGAGCTGATAGAGCGTGGCCATATATATATAGCTCAACCGCCGCTATATAAAGTAAAAAAAGGCAAGCAAGAGCAGTATCTTAAGGATGATCTGGCACTGAATCAGTATTTGTTACAGCAAGCGGTTGATAGTGCCCGTTTACAAGTGGATCAACAGGGTCCTGCGATTCAAGGCCCACAACTAGAAAGTTTGGCTCGTGAATACCTGGCCGTACAGGCCATGGTCGAGCGTATGTCCAATCGTTTTGATTTAACAGCCCTGCGCGCGTTAATGCAGATCCGTGCCCTTAGTATTGCCATGATGGATGATGAAGCGGAAATTGGCAGCTGGTTGGATCATTTTAATGCGATACTCAATGAACTTGCGGATACCGGTGTGGTTTACAACGCAAGATTAGGGCAGGATAAAACGGGCGATGTGCTCGGCATAATAATCGAGCGTGAACAACACGGTGTTTCACATGAAACCAATATTCCTAAGACATTTTTCGGTGGGAATGAATACGCCACTATCTCTGCTTTGGGCGAAAAGATTGATGGTTTGCTCGGTGAGCAGCCTAGGGTTATTCGTGGCGAGCGTGAGCAACCGATCAAGCGCTTTGAACAGGCCATTGACTGGTTGATGGAAGAGGGTAAACGCGGTCTGGCCATCCAGCGCTATAAGGGTTTGGGCGAAATGAACCCAGATCAGCTTTGGGAAACTACCATGGACCCGAACACCCGTCGCTTGTTGCAGGTGCGGATTGAGGATGCGATTGCCGCCGATAGCCTATTTACCGTCCTGATGGGTGATTTAGTCGAACCCCGGCGTGAATTCATCGAAAAATTTGCGTTATCGGCCAGTAATATTGATGTTTAATCTTAAGTGTTTCGTTGCGTTGAATCCTCTATAAAACGCGCTTAAAACAGCTCAAGGTACCGATACCCCTGTGGTGTCGGTATTTTGGTTAAAGAGACGGTAATGATGTTCGAAGTAGCCTCCTGGAACGTAAATTCATTAAAAGTACGTCTGCCGCAGGTGTTAGATTGGCTATCTAAGCGGCCAGCGACGTTATTAGGCCTGCAGGAGTTAAAGCAGGTAAATGAAGCGGTGGATATTGAGAAGATTGAACAGGCGGGCTACCGAATTCTCGCTAATGGTCAGAAAACCTATAATGGTGTTGCCTGGATTTATCCGCAAAACTGGTCTGAGCCAACGGATGTTATTACCGATATTCCCGGTTTTGATGATCCTCAACGGCGTGTATTGGCGGCCAGCTTCGGTTCGCTGCGGGCAATTAATCTATACGTTGTGAACGGTGAGGCGGTCGGCTCAGAGAAGTTTGAATATAAACTCGCTTGGCTTAATGCGTTACATGATTGGCTTGCCAGCGAGATAGCTGCGCATGAGCAATTAGTTGTACTGGGTGATTTTAATATAGCCCCGGAGGATCGGGATGTTCATGATCCACAAGCATGGGCGGGCAAGGTGCTTTGTTCAGAACCCGAGCGTAACGCACTGGAAAAGATAATTGCATTGGGTTTGGTCGATTCATTTCGGTTATTTGAACAACCCGAACAATCTTTCTCATGGTGGGATTATCGCGCAGCCGCGTTCAGGCGTAACCATGGTTTACGGATTGATCTGATTTTGCTCAGCCAAACTTTGGCTAAAAAAGCCACCGCAGCGGGCATTGATATCGAGCCCAGGCAATGGCCACGGCCCTCTGATCATGCCCCGGCTTGGGTAGAGTTAAACCAAGCCCAGCCAGCCGCCTAAATCGGTTAAGGGGCATCAGAGGCCTGCATTGGCGGGGGGGTGTTAAGTAGTCGCTGCCAGATTTCACAGACCTGATCGCGCTGATCTTGGAATACGGTATCCTCAACTACTGAATCACGGCCTTTTAAGGTTCGTCGGTGTCCGGCGTCCCGCAGATTGCGATAGGCTTGGGTAAGCTTATGGCAATCGGCCTCAGAGATAATGCCGCAATCGAGCATGGATTCTAACTGACGGATATTATCGGTGTAGTCGAGAATCTGTTGACAATCGTGGGCGTTGGTTAAAAGCAGGTATTGCACCAGAAACTCGATGTCGGTAATGCCACCGACATCTTGCTTTAAATGGAAAAATCCTGATGGGGTTTTATCGGTGTTTTCCCGCATCTTGCCGCGCATACTGACCACTTCTTTTAGGGTTTTGACCTGATCACGCGGGGTGGATAATACTTGCTGGCGAATCTGAGCAAAACGTTTTGCGACATCATCATCACCCGTAATAAAACGAGCCCGACACAGCGCTTGGATTTCCCAAGTCCAAGCATTTTCTTTCTGATAGTGCTCATAGGCGCGTATACTCGATACCAGCAAACCGCCTACGCCATCCGGTCGTAAACGGGTATCAACCTCGTAGAGCACCCC
>DRZW01000058.1 GCA_011380105.1 Halothiobacillaceae bacterium | reverse complement strand
GATTATCAGCCATCAGCTGATGCTGCGCGCCGGGATGCTGCGGAAACTCGCCTCCGGGCTATATACCTGGAGCCCGGTGGGTTTTCGGGTGCTAAAAAAAGTTGAGCAAATCATCCGTGAAGAGATGGATCGCGCCGGCGCTCTGGAAATGTTGATGCCAGCCGTTCAGCCCGCCGAACTCTGGCAGGAATCCGGCCGCTGGGAGCAATATGGTGATGAACTTTTGCGGGTACGCGACCGGCATCAACGTGAATTTTGCATCGGGCCGACCCACGAAGAGGTAATCACCGACTTTGCCCGCCGGGAGTTAAAAAGCTACCGCCAGTTACCGATCTGCTATTACCAGATCCAGACTAAATTCCGCGATGAAATCCGTCCGCGCTTTGGGGTGATGCGCGCGCGTGAATTCATAATGAAAGACGCCTACTCTTATCATCTAACCGATACATCATTGCGGGAGACCTATCAGGCAATGTTTGATGCCTACTGTCGGATTCTGGATCGCATGGGTCTGACCTACCGCGCAGTGGAGGCCGACACCGGGGCGATTGGAGGCAGCTATTCCCATGAGTTCCATGTATTAGCCGACTCCGGCGAGGATGCAATCGCCTATGCCGAGAACGGCGACTATGCGGCTAATGTGGAAATGGCACCGACCTTCCCATCCCAGCAACCCCGCCCCCAACCCAGCCAAGAATTAACCCCTGTTGCCACCCCGAACACCAAAACCATCGAGGCGGTCAGCGCGTTTTTAAACATCCAACCGGCACAAACCGCAAAAACGCTGCTAGTTAAAGGGGAAACCCACCCGGTCGTCGCGCTAGTCATTCGGGGTGATCATAAATTCAATGAAGTCAAAGTTGGCAAGCACCCTTTGGTGGCCGAGCCGGTCACATTCTTAGAGCCGGAAAAAATATCCTCTTTACTAGACTGCCCGGTTGGCTTTGTAGGTCCACGGGGGTTAGCCGAGAAGGATATCCCCGTTATTGCTGATTATGCTGCAGCCGAATTGTCTGATTTTGTCTGCGGTGCTAATCAAATTGATACCCACTTACAAGGGGTTAACTGGGGTCGGGATTTACCCGAGCCACAAACGGCTGATCTGCGCGAGGTCGTCGCCGGTGATCCGGCACCAAATGGCCAAGGCAAACTGGCCATTTGTCGGGGAATTGAGGTTGGGCACGTCTTCGAGCTGGGGGATAAGTACACCCGAGCGATGGACTGCCATGTGCTAGACGAACACGGCAAACCGCATACCCCGTTAATGGGCTGCTATGGCGTGGGGGTATCGCGCATCGTCGCGGCGGCTATCGAACAGAATTTTGATGATCGCGGCATTATCTGGCCCGAACCAATCGCGCCTTACTCGGTGGTCATTGTGCCAATTGCTGCTAATAAAAACCCAAACGTTGCCGATGAGGCAGAAAAAATCTATCAGGATCTCAAAGCACGTGGGGTGGATGTCATCTTGGATGATCGAGGTTTGCGTCCCGGCGTAGCTTTTGCTGACTGGGAGCTTTTGGGCATTCCAAATCGAGTAGTGGTCAGCCCGAAGGGGCTGAAGGCCGGCACGCTAGAGGTGCGCAAGCGCCGCGCTGAGCATGCAGAGCAAATCCCGCCGGAACAGCTCAACGCCTGGCTGGGTCTTTAAGGAACGCCTGATTAGCCAAGGATCTGGCGCACAAACGGAATGGTCAGGTGGCGCTGGGCGGTCACTGCTGCCTGATCGAGCCGCTCTAAATCCTGCAACAGCAAACCAACCGATCGGGGCCGGTGCGCCAGCAACCATTGAGCGGTATTAGCCGGTAATACCAACCCCCGATCGCGGGCACGCTCGGTGAGTAATGCGATTTTCTCATCGTCTGTGGGGTCAGCCACCGGCAACACCACCCCCCAATTAAGCCGCGATTGCAAATCCGGCAACCTTAATGCCAAGGCATTGGGCGGGGCTTTAGCGGTCAACAACAGCGGGGTCTGCTGTTCGCGACAACGATTGATCAAATCAAACAGCATGTATTCCTGCTCGGCTATCCCGACGATGGCATCCACATCATCCACCACCGCCAAACCAAACGCATCGATCCGCTCGCTGGCATCCGCCAGCTGCCCACCCAATTGCCGTAACGGCCAATATGCCGCGGGTACGCCTTGCTCACCGGCCAGATAACAGGCGGCTTGAGCCAAGTGCGATTTACCCATCTGTTCTGGCGCATGCAGATATAACTGCGCCTCACCCTGCCCGCCGGTCTGTGCTGCTATCAGATCGCACAGCAGTGCATTCTGCTCTCCGGCAAAACCCGTTAAGGTTGCCGGTATATGGAGACCAAGCGCTAGCGGGATTTGCTGCATGGGCAAAGTCACGACTCGGATTGGTCAGTGGTGCCCGAGCGTTGCTCACCCGATTGCGGCTCAGAAGCCTGATAATAACGGCTCTGGTAATAATGCGATAAGCCAAAGCGAGCCAGCACCATTAAAACCGCAGAAACAGGCAAGGCCAAGAGCACGCCCATAAACCCGAACAAATGCCCGCCTGCCAATACCGCGAAAATAACCGCCACCGGATGCAGTCCAATCTCATTGCCGACAAATCGCGGCTGCCAGACCACCGTCTCTAACGTCTGGCCAACACCAAACACCACCAACACCCAGAACAGCGCCCAGAGACTATCCATTTGAATATAAGCGGCGATTAACGCCATACTGATACCAATCACCCCACCTAGGTAGGGAATAAAGCTTAATATCCCAGCCACTAAACCGATAATCAGCCCGGTATTGAGCCCTATCAAGGTCAACCCCACCCCGTAGACCGCAGCATTTGCCAACATAACCGATAGCTGACCACGTAAAAACGCACCTAAAACCCGATCAGATTCTACTGCCAGTTCGACAATGGTCTGGTGCCATCGGCGGGGCAATAAGGCTTCAAGCCGCTCCATGATTTCGGGCCAGTCCCGCAACAGATAGAAGGCTACGACTGGAGCCAGCAACAGGTTAATCAACCACAACAGCAAGGCATAGCCTGATCCAAACGCCGACCAAGCACCTTCTGCGAGTATTGAGCCAATAGTCTGGCCATGCTCGGTTAGTAATACCTTCAAGCCGCTGGCATCAAGTGAAAAACCAAAAAAATCCTCAAACCAAGGGCCGATCTGCTGTTCAATTTGCGCAAGAAAAGCCGGGAAAAGCTGGATCAAACGCGCGGTTTGCTCGGTGAGCAACGGGATAATCGCCAACACCGTTAACACCAGCACAGCCGTCAGGGAAACAAAAACCAGCCCCGTGCCCAACGGGCGGCTGATGCGATGTAACGCCAGCCAGCCCACCACTGGGGTAAACAAATAGGCAATGATAAAACCGATAAAAAACGGGCTGAGCACGGGCAGCAAAAGGTAGAAAACCACGGCTGCCAAGCCCAGCAAAATCCATAACCCCCAACGCATTAGCATCACTCCTTCACAAGATTAGAAAGGCGACAGCGCCCTGAGGGATTTTGATGGGCCAGCTTAATAACCATGGGCTTATTGAT
>DRZW01000056.1 GCA_011380105.1 Halothiobacillaceae bacterium | reverse complement strand
GCCAAGCGCAAACATGAAAAAAATGAGCCGATTATCAAACAGCGCATGAACGAACTTGAGCATGCCTCTCGTCTGGTGATCCATCACCTAGATAGCCTAGAGGCAAAGATTAAGGAAATGAGCGACGAAGATGTAAAAAAACTCTTCGAGTAATGTGCTTCTCCAAAAGCAGGGGATGCTTTTAAACCGCCGTCCCGCATAGGACTGACAGCATTGGCTATTGTTGACCGGGCAATCATTTCACCACGATTGCATGTCATTCCAACCCACTTTATGGGGCTGTGTTCAGGTTTTTTGCTAGTGGATTGATCACCCCCCTACAGCAAAGCCACTTGGGTCTGTAGCGTGCTCGGCGGCTTTTTAGTAACCAACACCACATAAAACAAAAAACCCGCCTTGATGGCGGGTTTTGGCGGTTCGTGAAGCAAAGATTAACGCTTGGAGAACTGAACCGAACGGCGGGCTTTGCGCAAACCCACTTTTTTCCGCTCAACTTTACGCGCATCACGGGTAACAAACCCAGCCTCGCGCAATGGACCGCGGTTTGACTCATCATAATCCATCAAAGCGCGGGTAATGCCATGACGAATCGCACCAGCCTGACCACTTGGGCCACCACCGGTAACAGTAACGAAGACATCAAAGCGGTCGGCAACTTCCAGCAATTCTAAAGGCTGACGAACGACCATTCGGTCAGTATTGCGCCCCAAGAAGTCTTCAAGGGCCTTACCATTGATAGTGATTTTACCTGTACCCGGACGCAGGAAAACGCGCGCTGATGCGGTTTTACGACGGCCGGTACCATAATTTTGTGCAACTGCCATAGTGATCAGTCCTTAAATTTCCAGCGGCTTGGGCTGTTGTGCCTGATGATTGTGCTCGCCGTCTGCATAGACTTTAAGCTTACGATACATCTGACGGCCTAGCGAATTTTTTGGCAACATGCCTTTAACGGCCAACTCGATAACACGCTCAGGAGCGCGCTCAAGGAGCTTCTCGAATGAGAAGTGCTTCATATTACCAATAAAGCCTGTGTGGAAATGGTACATTTTATCTTTTGATTTACGACCAGTCACTTGGATGTGACGGGCGTTAATCACAATAATGTAATCACCAGTGTCCACATGTGGGGTGTATTCTGCTTTGTGTTTGCCACGCAAACGAGTAGCGACTTCGGTTGCCAGACGGCCCAGCGTTTTGCCGGAGGCATCAATGACATACCAGTCGCGCTTTACTTCGGCCGGCTTGGCTGAATAAGTTTTCATGGATCGACGGCTCCCGAATCGATGAAGCGATACATAAATTTTTTTTAAGAGCCGCGGATTCTACCTGAGAACAGCGGGCTTGACAAGTCTCTGCACATTAACCGCTAATAAAACTTCCAGCAGTCACCACTTTAAATGTTAAAAACCACATGAATTACTATGCAAATTGATGATAACACCGACTTGATCGAGTCCTTTGTTGACATGCTTATGCTCGAAGCCAATCTAAGTCCTCATACCCAGCAGGCTTATCGGCGAGACTTGAAACTAATTGAAGATGTATTGAGCACATCCACAGACACTAAAACCGGCGTCTCGCTGCTTGATGCCACACCAGAAATGCTCGAACAGGCGCTGCAAGCGCTCGCTGCAACCCATCAAGCCAGCAGTGTTAACCGCATTCGCTCGGCCATTCGGCGCTTTTATCGCTGGCTGGTGCGCGAACAAAAACGAAGCGATGACCCCAGCGCAAAGCTTCAAACCGCCCTTGCGCCACGTAAATTACCGCAAGATTTAAGTGAGGCGCAGATTGAAGCACTCCTTGCCAGCCCCGATACAACAACACCATTGGGCTTACGAGACCGAGCCATGCTGGAGGTGTTATATGCCACCGGTCTGCGCGTCTCTGAGTTAGTCAGCCTAACGCCCCACCAAATCAACCTAGAGCAAGGTTTAATCCGGGTAACCGGCAAAGGCGATAAAACCCGACTAGTCCCGCTTGGGGAGGAAGCCCAACAATGGCTTACCCGATACTACCAGTGGGCACGCCCAAAGCTGCTTGCTAATCATGCATCGGATTATGTCTTTGTTACCAACCGCCGCACTGCTCTCACCCGACAGGCCTTTTGGTATCGCTTAAAGCACTATGCTCGGCAAACCGGTCTGGGCAACCTGCCCTCACCACACACCCTAAGGCATGCCTTTGCCACGCACTTACTTAATAACGGTGCCGATTTAAGAGTCCTACAAATGCTACTCGGCCACCAAGATCTTTCCACAACCCAAATTTACACTCACGTGGCCACCGCACGTTTACAAACATTGCACCGCAATCACCATCCACGCGGCTAGAGACACATTAAACTTGAAGACCACTGCGCAATCTTTAATATACTCAAAACCACTAAACAGCCACATTTAAAAGGATTATATATTCATGGCCCGCTTGAACAGACTGCTGAACTGCACATTCATTGTTGCACCCCTAGCTGCTGCTATCAGTTACTCCTCGACCAGCTTCGCCCAAGAGCCGCTGGATGAAGTGCGCGTCAATCTGAAAGAATACATGCCCACACTACAGATTGACTCTTTGCGCGAAACGCCCGTCCAAGGGCTATATGAGCTGATTTCTCAGGGGCAAATTGCCTACGTGACCGAAGGTGGGCGTTATATTATCACCGGCGATTTAATTGATATGCAGACCCGTCAAAACCTAACTACGCAGGTTCAAAATAAGCAACGTCAAGCAATCGTGGCTAGTATTCCGGATGAACAAAAAATCATCTACCCGGCTGTTGGTGAGAAAAAGTACGAAATTCTAATCTTAACCGATTTAAGCTGCCCCTTCTGCGAAAAACTTCATCATGAACTGCCTGCCTTGAACGAAGCCGGAGTTGAAGTGCATTACCTGCTCACCCCGCGCCATGGACCGGGCTCGCCTACCTTTATCGAATCATCGAAGGTGATGTGTAGTGATGATAAGAAAAAATTGATTGACATCGCCATGAAGCGCCAGAATATTGACGGAGAGGCCTGCATGGATGATTTGATTAGCCAGAATCTGCAGCTTGCACGTGAGCTCGGTATGAGTGGCACCCCGCACATAATCCTACCTGACGGCACGCCCCTGCCCGGCTTTCGGCCAGCCAACGAAATACTAGCGGCAATTGAGCAAACCGCCAAATAAACGCAATAGTACGATAAGACCGCGCGGCTCTAACACTGGCACAGCATGTGCTAGCCTTAAAATCCGGAACACGCCGGGTTTTTTCGCATTTTGCTAAACTTTTTCAAAACCTGGCCGAAATAAGCACTAGATTCCCTGTAAATTTGCCAAAAACTGGCATCGAAAACACAAATACAACAAGGCAGACATCACATGAACATCAAAGCCAAACTGATTCTATTAGTCATCATCTCGGCGGCCTCAACAGTGTTAATCAGCGTATACGGTGCCAATCAGATGTTCAATGCACAGGAACGTGAGGAGTTAAATCATGAGTTACGAACGATCCCGATAGATCTGACCAGTCGAATAAATGAGCTCGATAACCACATTCT
>DRZW01000057.1 GCA_011380105.1 Halothiobacillaceae bacterium | reverse complement strand
CACCTAAATAATCGAAAAAAATCACAATATAAGTTTCAAAAAATCGCAAAATTAAGAAAAATGCGAGTTTGCAATCGCTTTTTTCATAAATAAATACACATTTGTTAGGCAAACTACTATAACGCTACAAGACCTATACATCGCTGCATCTGTATAAGCCGATTGAGCAAGGACGCCCAAAAACCGTCGTGAAAGTCAAATGCAAGGCGTGCAGCTATTAAGACAAAAAAGGGTGCTAGGCGAGGTAGCGAGCACAACTTAACGCAGCAATCGGGTTGTGCAGTCAGTTTTTCGACGTGCCCACCTGTTCTCTTAGAATAAGATAAAGTCCGAAAGCGTCAGCTCAGGCAATCTAACCAGCGCATCGCTTTGAAGGTATGACCAGTAAGCTCAACGTAGCGCAGCTCAGGGTGAGATGGAACAGATAAGAGGTCGACGGATAAATCCACCTGAAAGCCACCCTGGTGCTCGCCTAACGCCGAGAGCCATTCAATTAAAAACAAGGCCTGGCCGATTTCATCCCGCACACCGAGGTATTCCAGCTCTTCGGCATCAGACAGACGGTATAGATCCAGATGGCGCACTGCCAAGGAACGCCCATTAACGCTCACCTCATAGGGCTCGACTATAGTGTAGGTGGGACTTTTAACGGCACCTTCCACGCCCAGAGCACGCAGAAAAGCGCGGGCAAAGGTGGTTTTGCCTGCCCCTAGATCACCCTGTAATGAAACCACCGCAGCATTAGGTGCGGCGGCGGCTAGAGAGGCGGCTAACATTTCCAATTGCGGCTGATCGAGTTTTTGTTTAATAGTGGTCATACACGCAACCGACTTTCCGGGCCAACCGTGCGCTGATTTACCAACTGCCCCAGCGGCCCAAATAAATCAGCTGCCAAAACACCCCACTCGCCCTGCTGCTGGGCGCAGATTTCACCGGCAACCGCATGCAGCACCACCCCCTGAACTGCCGCCTGATGAGGCTCAATACCCGCAGCCAGCAACGCGCCGATCACGCCACTTAAAACATCACCACTGCCCGCTGTTGCTAGCGCTGGGGTACCACGGGCGCAGATGTTTAATTGTTTATCACTGGCAATCAAACTTCCCGCGCCTTTGAGCACAGCGGTACAAAAATAGCGCGCGCTCAATTCAAGTGCAGATTGCAGCCGGTTATCCTCAATTTCAGCTATGCTGCAATCGAGCATACCGGCCGCCTCACCGGGATGTGGCGTGATAACCGCCGGGTTATTCTGCAGTGATCGTGTTCCCAGGCGACTCAAGCCGTCGGCATCCACCACAACCGGGCCATCAAAATGACGCAGCGAGCGCCAGACGTCATTAGTCCAGCGGTCACGGCCCAACCCAGGCCCCACAACCAGCGCATCGGCATGGCCCAACAAACGCAGTACGTCTTTACTGTCCGCTACTGGATAAACCATCAACTCAGGGCGGGTTAAATTCAAGCTGGCAGCGTGGCTCGGATGGGTTGCCACTATCACCTTACCGGCGCCAGTGCGCAGCGCAGCCTCACCAGCCAATCTCGCAGCCCCGCTCATCCCGCGGTTTCCCGCCAGTACCACCACCGTTCCAAAGCTGCCCTTGTGAGCACTGACCGGCTTTGGTGGACGTGCTTGCGGGGTATTGAGCACGGATATGGCTTGCTCGCTATAGCTCAAGGGATAACCCAGCTCGGCTAAGGTAATGACACCACTGCACGCGCGCCCTGCCCCGGTTAATAACCCCGGTTTCAACCCCAGAAAACTAACGGTCTGCTCAGCCGTTAGCGTGCCGGGATTAACCGCCCCACTATCAGCATGCAGCCCCGAAGGCAAATCTACCGCCAAAACCGGAATGTTTTGCGTAGCTAGACACTGGTTTAAGTGATCAAAAAAGCGATAAGCCGCCCCTTCAAACGGGCGGTCTAAGCCAATACCAAATACCGCATCCACCAGCACATCGGCTTGGGCGAGCAGCGGGGTCAAAGACTCAAGATCGCTGATAATTTCGGCAGCCTGCGGCTGATTGTGTTCATAAGCAATCTCTTTCAGTTCCACATGGGCTTTAGCAGCCGCTTTGGTAAAGACAATTGGGCTTTTATACGAGATTAAGTGAACGCTCATGCCTTTTTTAAGCGCCTCGGCGGCGATCACCAACCCATCGCCACCGTTTTGCCCTGGCCCGACGGCAATCAGTACCCGCTTTGCATGTGGCCAGCATTCAGTCAGGCGTTCAAAAACCGCCTGACCAGCCTGCTTCATCAACGCATAGGGATCCACTCCAACCTGTTCAAACAAATAGGCTTCATGAGCTTGAATATCTGCAACACGATGGGCGAACAAGGCGGGGGCGGTCATAATTGTGCCTCCATTAGAACTTGCGGGAAATAAACCCGAGCGACTGCATAAAGCGCTCAACTGTGGGTTCAGCGCGCTCACGCGCACGGCGTGCGCCATCAGCCAAAATGGCATCAAGCTCATTTTCATCCGCCCGCAGCTTTTGATAGCGCTCGTTGATTGGCGCTAAATGATCAATCACCGCCTCGGCCGTTTGCACCTTAAGCTTGCCGTAACCTTCACCGGCGAGCTCTTGCTCAACCTCAGCAATGCTGCGCCCGGAGAACAATGCGTTTAGGGTGAGCAGATTGGACACACCGGGCTTGTTTTCCGGGTCAAAGCGGATGTCCATATCAGAATCGGTCACCGCTTTTTTGAATTTTTTCAGGATTTTTTTTGGTTCATCGAGCAAAGCTACGTAACTCGCCTCACTCGGATCAGATTTGGACATTTTCTTAGTCGGGTCTTGCAGCGACATAATGCGCGCGCCGGTCTCGGGGATAAGCGGCTCAGGAATAGTGAATATATCACCGTAGAGTTTATTGACCCGATCGGCCAGATCCCGGGTTAGCTCGAGGTGCTGTTTCTGATCTGCCCCTACCGGCACATGGGTAGCCTGATAAAGCAAAATATCAGCCGCCATTAACACCGGGTAATCAAACAACCCGGCATTGATATTGGCATTCGGGCGGCTGGATTTATCCTTAAATTGCGTCATCCGCTCCAGCTCACCAATATAGGTGTAGCAGTTAAGCAACCAACCAAGCTCGGCATGAGCTGGCACATGGGATTGCACAAACAAGGTGGATTTATCCGGGTCTAGCCCACAGGCCAGATACAGTGCGATAAAATCATAACAGCGCTCGCGAAATAACGCCGGGTCTTGGCGTACGGTAATGGCGTGCAAATCAACCAGCATAAACAGCGCATCATGGTCTTCCTGCATGGCCACCCAGTTTCGCATTGCCCCAACATAGTGACTGATCAGAAGCTGCCCTGAGGGCTGGATGCCGGAGAGCACCACCGAGTTCTTGGCTTGAGTATTGGTCATAACAGAAAGTGTTCCTTACTGGTAACAGGTTAAATATTTTAAAAGCGCGTGCGAAAACGCATTATTGGATGCGATTGTATCAAAACGCTTAGCTAGACTGATCGAGTCAGACTGATTCGGCCGCAACTTAAACTCCAGCAACAGCTGGTGTTAACTTAATTAGTGCTAAGCGGCACAGGCATTTT
>DRZW01000008.1 GCA_011380105.1 Halothiobacillaceae bacterium | reverse complement strand
CCTGGCTTGCGCCCATCGAGGGTCCACAGTGGGGTTATCGGCGCAAAGCCCGGCTCGGCGTGCGCTGGGTGCACAAAAAAGGCCGCGCACTGGTGGGTTTTCGCGAACGCAACACCCATTTTATTGCCGACATTGACCACTGCCCGGTGCTCGATCCGCGCGTGGGCGAAAAAATTAACGCGCTAGCCGAGCTTATCGGCTCATTAAAAATCCGCCGGGCAATCCCGCAGATCGAAGTGGCCTGCGGTGATGATCATACTGCGCTGGCTTTCCGCCATCTCGAACCGCTGTGTGCTGAAGACATCGCCAAACTCGACCACTTTGGCAATCAACACGGTTTTGCCTTGTTTGTGCAATCCGGCGGGCCGGATACGCTCCAACCATTAACCGACCAACCGCGTGATTGTTATCCCAGCTACCGGCTGGCAGGATTTGACAGCAACATCACCTTCTCACCGCTGGATTTCACCCAAGTCAATGCGGTGATCAACCAGAAGATGGTGGAAAAAGCCATTGAGCTGCTCGATATTCAACCGGGGGATCGGGTGTTGGATTTATTCGCCGGGCTGGGCAATTTCACCCAGCCGATGGCCAGATACGCCAAAACGGTGGTGTCGGTAGAGGTGGATCGGGCCATGGTAAGACGGGGCGAACAATCTGCCCGCAGCAATGGGATTGAAAACACCGAACATCATATCGGCAATCTTTTTGAACCGGACACCAGTCTGCCCTGGATGCGGCAGTCTTATCAACGCGTGCTGCTCGACCCACCCAGAGCCGGGGCTGCAGAAATGATGCCGCATCTGGCCAAAATGCATCCTGAACGGATTGTCTACGTTTCCTGCCACCCCGGCTCGTTGGCACGGGATATCGGGCTGTTAGTCCACGAACATGGCTATAAACTACTAAACGCCGGGGTGTTGGATATGTTCCCACATACCGGGCATGTAGAGTCCATTGCGGTATTAGAGCCAGGCAAGTAACCATTTTAAGGTAACACGGCATTAATCAAGCAAAGCCGTGAACGCCTGCGCCGATACTGGCCGCCCAAAGTAATAACCCTGCAATCGATCGCACGCTAATGCGGATAAAAACTCAGCCTGCTCTGGATACTCCACGCCCTCGGCAACCACTTTCAACCGCAGGTTATGCGCCAAAGCAATCGTAGCAGAGACAATGACAGAGGCATCCTCACTGCGCAATACCTCTGAGACAAAACTGCGGTCAATCTTGAGGACATCTAACGGCAGACGTCTTAGATAGGCCAACGATGAATAGCCCGTACCAAAGTCATCTATCGCAAACTGGATTCCTTTCTCGCGTAGTTCCCGCATCACGCGGCTATGCTGATCAATGTCCTGCATTAAGGCCGTTTCGGTAATCTCTAGGGTAAGTTGGTGCCCTACCAGGGTGATTTTTTCCTGTAATCGCGCAATTTCTGCAAGAAAGGTTTGCGAGGAAAACTGCTGCGCTGAAAGATTGACTGAAAGATTAAGCGGTCGGGTAAATTGCCGAGCATCCTCACCCACCGTTTCCAGCACAAAGGCACCCAAATCATCCATCAGGCCGGTTTCTTCAGCCAGATAAATAAATTCATCAGGACAAATCGCCCCCAGAGTCGGGTGCTTCCACCGCGCCAGTGCTTCGGCACCAATCAGCTCATGGCTGCTGGCATCCACTAGCGGCTGGTAATGCAGATAGATTTCCTGATTTGCAATGGCCTCTCGCAGATCATGCTCTAACATCACCCGGCGCCGAGCTTGTTCGTTCATTGAGGGCTTAAATAGACTGAAATTATTCCGTCCGCGCTGTTTGGCGCGATACATGGCGATATCAGCATGCTTAAGCAGGGTTTCCCGATCATCGCCATCCTCCGGATAAAAAGCTATACCGATGCTGGTGGTAACCAGAAAGCTGCGCTCCTCTAACGTAACCGGCTCGGCGAACTTATTGATAATGTTTTCCGCAACTGTGACCGCATCATCAAAGTGATCAATATCTGGTAGAAGCACCACAAACTCATCACCGCCGGTACGGGCTACCGTATCGCCTTCCCGCAAGCAATCCTCAATACGCCGGGAGACGTCCTCCAAAAATCGGTCACCCATAGCATGACCGAGTATGTCGTTAATTCTTTTAAAGCGGTCTAGATCCAGAAACAGTACCGCTAGTTGATGTTGATTCCGGTGGGCCTGAGCTATGGCCAGATCCAAGCGGTCGTAAAATAAACGCCGGTTAGGTAGGTTTGTCAGAGGGTCATGGTAAGCCAGATGACGGATTTGCCGCTCGTTCTCTTTTAACTCGGTAATGTCTACAAACAAAGCAGCATAGTGACGCACCTCGCCTTGGTCGTCCTTAATCGCGGTGATCGTCAACAATTCGGGATAAATCTCACCATTTTTACGCCGGTTCCAGATCTCACCCCGCCATTTCCCTTCCCGCTGGAGTGTGCTCCAAATCCGTTTGTAAAAATCGGCATCGTGTCGGCCGGATTGCAACATTGACGGATTGTTCCCAATTGCCTCCTCTTTGTGGTAGCCGGTCACTTTGCAAAAAGCAGGGTTAACCCGCTGAATGGTACCGTGCGCATCAGTGATGATAATCCCTTCCGAGGAGGCCTCAATCACCTTTTCTGCCAGTTGAAGGTTTTGCTGTGAGGTGGTCAGTGCCGTGTCACGCTCATCTAAGGCCGAGCGCAGTTCTTTTATGTAAGCCAGTTCAATACCGGTTAACAAATCTAGAAAACCGATAATCCCGACTACCCGTCCCGCTTCTGATACGCCGCAGTGGCGAATACGGTGACGGCGCATAAACCTGTGGGCCTCATAAAGATTCTTATCAACATCAACCGTCAGCAATGAACGTGTCGCCACCGTGCCTATCGGGCCATGCTCGGCTCCTTCGGCAATTAATCGCACCATATCGCGCTCGGTGAAGATGCCATGACCGCCATCGTCCAACTCAACTAATACAGCCTCTTGGCCGGTCTCAACCATCCGCTCCAAAACATGAGAAAGCGGCGTATTTTCAGCAAAGCGGAGCATATCGCGGTGCACCAGACTGCCGACAGTACGAAGGTGCAAATAATGTTCAACGCCCTGATGAATCACCACATCGGTAAGGCTAACCACTCCTTTGGGGTGATTGTTTTCCATAACCAGTAAATGACGGATACGCTCGGCGCGAAAACAATAACTAACTTCGCTCAACGGTGTGGTGCTGTCCACCGTCCGCACTGGGGCACTCATGTAATCAGCGATGATCTGATCACGCCAGGCCGGGTTGCCAAGCGGTATCTTGAGGGCATCGCGCTCAGTCCAGATACCCAGCGGCTGGCCTGATTCAATGACAATAATCGAGCTACATTGCCGCGCGCGCATCAGTGCGGCAGCGTCTTTCAGGCTGGTCTGTGGGGCACACTGCACCACCGGATCACCTGAAAGAATCTCACCGACCGGCTGGTCTGCGCTTGAAGTCTGATTGGTCAAAGCCAATATCGCCTATGTTTGATTCGCAAAAAAAAGTAAAGGTATAAAAACCTTGCCATATCAGCGGCTTTAACCCTGAACAAAAATCGCCCTGGGCATAGCCTAGGGCGGAAGTCATTTTCGCCT
>DRZW01000221.1 GCA_011380105.1 Halothiobacillaceae bacterium | reverse complement strand
CACTATGGCCGAGCAGGTAAAGATCACCAATGGCATCGAGGATCTTGTGTTTAACAAACTCATCGGCATAGCGCAGACCATCCTCATTGAGGATTTCCTCCTCTCCCACTACGATGGCGTTATCAACACTGCCACCGAGCGCCAGGTTACGCGAACGCATCATTTCCAGGTCGCTCATAAACCCAAAAGTACGCGCACGGCTCACTTCTTTTACAAACGTGGTTGAAGAAAAATCAATCTCAGCATAGCTAGCCGACTCATCGATCACTGGGTGGTTAAATGCAATGGTCATCCCCACTCTAAAGCCTTCATGGGGGCGGAAACGAACCCAGCGGTCATGATCTACCACTAGCACTTCGCGTTTAATCCGGATGAACTCTTTTAGCGCCTCTTGCTGCTCATGGATGCCCGCTGACTGAATCAAAAAAACAAACGGGCTGGCGCTGCCATCCATGATCGGCATTTCCGGACCATCGATCTCGACGCGTACATTATCGATCCCCAAGCCAGCTAAGGCAGACATCAGATGCTCTATCGTCGAAACCTTAACCCCGTCTTTAACCAATGTAGTAGAAAGTTGAGTTTCCCCTACATAAAGCGCGCTGCCGGGCACCATGGGTTTGTCTGGCAGATCAGCCCGAATAAAAACAATACCGGTATTGGCATCGGCTGGCTTTAAGGTCAGGCGAACCTGTTGGCCACTGTGCAAGCCGACGCCGGTGGCACTAATTTCATTTTTCAAGGTGCGTTGATAAACCAAAGCGCCAACCCTTTTACTTTTAAGTTCGACAGATAATCCTCCATTATTGCACGAGCACACCATGTTCAGGAAATACCGCCAATAACCATGGGGCCTTGAAAAAACGTAGCGCGCAAGTTCGATTGCAGATCCCCGCACAGTGAGACATATCAAGCAGACAGGGAGGAGCGAACGAGCAGGCGACACCGCAATCTGACTGTGCAGTGGCTTTCCAAGGCTTCCTATAAAAAAACCCGGCCTTAAAAGACCGGGCTAGAATCTGGGGCAAAAGATCAGGCCAGCAAGCGATTTATCCGGGAAACAAATCCAGCCGGGTCATCTAACTTGCCGCCTTCGGCCAAGGTGGCCTGATCAAACAAAACCGAGGCAATATCGGCAAAACGCGCTTCATCGGTTTCCTTTTCGGCCAGCTTGAGTAGCCGATGGGAGGGGTTAATTTCTAAAATTGGCTTAACATTAGGCGCATCTTGGCCGACTTCTTCTAAAATACGCTTCAAATGCAGGCTCATTTGCGCCTCATCGGTGACCAGACAGGCGGGTGATTCAACCAAACGACGCGAGCGTTTAACATCTTCCACCCGATCGCCCAGCGCTTTTTTAAGCCGCTCGATGAGTTCAGCGGCATCCGACTTTTCTTGCTCATCGGGCTGCTCTTCGTCCTCGTCCAGCGAAAGCTCAGCCTTGGTGATCGATTTTAACTTCTTGCCTTGGTATTCGGTCAGGTTAGCCATCACCCACTCATCAACCCGATCCGAGAGCAGCAGCACCTCAATGTCCTTCTTGCGGAAAACCTCGAGATGCGGTGAGGAAATTGCAGCGGTGTGACTATCGGCAATGATGTAATAGATTTCATTCTGGTCTTCTGCCATCCGGCCAATGTAGTCATCAAGTGACACCGTCTGGGCATCACCCTCACCTTTAGTGGAGGCAAAACGTAGCAATGCGGCGATTTTATCTTTGTTGGCAAAATCCTCGCCAATCCCTTCTTTCAAAACTTGGCCGAAGGTTTTCCAGAAATGGCTGAATTTTTCCGGTTCTTTTTTCGCCATCGACTCAATCAGGCTCAGCACCCGTTTAACCGAACCGGAGCGGATGGTGTCAAGAACCCGATTGGATTGCAGAATTTCACGGCTAACATTCAGCGGCAAATCGGCCGAATCGATCACCCCGCGCACAAAGCGCAAATAGCGCGGCATTAACTTTTCGGCATCTTCCATAATAAAGACGCGCTTGACATAAAGTTTGACCCCTTGGGTCTGCTCGCGCTCGAATAAATCAAACGGGGCACGTTTAGGTATATACAGCAGGGAGGTGTACTCAACCTTGCCCTCTACGCGGTTGTGCGACCAAGCCAACGGCGCTTCCCAGTCATGCGCGACATGTTTGTAGAAGGCCTCGTAATCCTTATCCTCGAGTTCAGATTTAGGTCGGGCCCACAGTGCATTGGCATCATTAACGGTTTCCCAATAGCCTTCAGTGGTCACCGTCTCGCCATCGTCGTTTTCCTCGGTCTTGGGCTCAACCCACATTTCAACCGGGAAATTAATGTGATCAGAATAGGTGCGGATAATCTGGCGTAGACGGAAATCGGCAGCAAACTCATGCTGATCTTCACGCAGGTGCAGCACGATGGTCGTACCACGCTCGGGTTTTTCTACCGTTTCGATGGTGTATTCACCCTCACCTCTGGAGGTCCAGCGCACCCCATGCTCCGCACCGATGCCCGCCCGGCGGGTAGTCAGCTCCACATAGTCGGCAACAATAAACGATGAGTAAAAACCAACCCCAAACTGGCCAATCTGTTGAGCATCTTTTTTCTTGTCATCAGCAAGCTGCTCAAGGAAGGCTTTGGTGCCGGAATGGGCAATGGTACCAATGTTTTCGACCACTTCATCGTGGGTCATACCAATGCCATTATCATCAATGGTGACGGTCTTTTTATCGGCATCAAACGAGACACGAATCCGTAGACGGTCATCCCCTTCATACAAGCTATCATCAGCCAATGCTTCAAAACGCAGCTTATCGCAGGCATCTGAAGCATTGGATATCAGCTCGCGCAAAAAGATCTCGGAATTGGAATATAAAGAATGGATCATCAACCGAAGCAGTTCTTTAACTTCGGTCTGAAACGCATGGGTCTGCGGTTGGTTCATCGTGTCATAACTCCTAGATTAGTTTGGCAAGAATGACTGATTTACTTTTAAGTGGAGACAGTTTGGTTATTTTCAAGAGCCACTTTCTTCGCCCATAAAAAAACCCGGCGCATGCCGGGTCTGACACGACTAGGGCTGAAATTAACCCAGACGTTCTTTAATACGCGCAGCCTTACCAGTCCGGCCACGCAGATAGTACAGCTTGGCACGGCGAACATCCCCACGGCGTTTAACCTCAATGCGGGCAATAGCCGGGCTGTGAGTTTGGAAAACCCGCTCAATCCCTTCACCGTAAGAGAACTTACGCAGCGTGAATGAGGAATTCAGGCCGCGATTGCGCTGGGCAATAACCACACCTTCGAAAGCCTGTAAACGCTCACGGTCACCTTCAGTTACCCGAACCTGAACACTAACTGTGTCACCAGGACCAAATTCCGGCAAATCCTGCTTCATTTGCTCGGACTCAATACGTTGAATAATTTCACTCATCTCACGCCACCTTTAGTAAAACATCAATAATCGCTTGCACTCGACACCCGCGCGTTGCGCAAGCGTCATGGTTTGTTCGCCTCAGCTATCCAGTGCTCGGTTAGCCAGGCGCGTTGTTCGGCTGACACGCCAGTATCATGCAGTAAATCAGCTCGTTGCTCTGCGGTACGAATCAGACGTTGCTGCTCACGCCACCGCTCAATGCGCTGATGATCTCCACTAAGCAAGACCTCGGGCACAT
>DRZW01000222.1 GCA_011380105.1 Halothiobacillaceae bacterium | reverse complement strand
GTTTTAGCGGGGTTTTGAGCAGCCTGATCGACCACCTCAGCTATTGCTTTGGGTTCAGGCGGACAGATCCAACCGGTTTGTTCATGCGTCACAAACGAAAGCGGCCCCCCAGAGTCTGTACAGGTAATCACCGGCTTACTGGCCAGCATCGCCTCAAGAGTGACATAGCCCAAGTCCTCATCGTCTGGCCCAAAAAAAACAGCCAGCGCATGCGCATACCAACTTAACTGCTCACGGCGATCACAAAAGCCTCGCAACAACACCCGATTTTCTAAGCCTAATGCCTCAATGCGTTCAGCTAGCGCCGCTTTTTGTGGGCCTTCCCCTAACAAAACAATCTTAACCTTACTTTTTAAATGTGCCGCCGCTTCAATCAACAACCACTGGCGTTTTAAGTTTTCCAGCCGGCTTGGGAATAGCACATAGCCCCAGCTGTTTGCACAATAAAACTGCTCCGCCTCCGGGGGCGGGTGCAGCAAAGGGGTGGCTACAAGACCATTAAACTGTTTAAGACGTTCTGCCACCCGCTCAGAGTTCGCAAACAACCGCCGCGCTTTGGACAAAGCATGAGTATCAAACGCCATCACCCGTTCGCGCAACTGGCTTAAAGACGGTGTTTCCGGAATTAGCTTACCAAAAAGCTCATAAACCGCCCGGTGCTGGTGCATTAGCCACACCACATGCCGATCATGTCGAATGCCATAACCAGGGAACTGCAAACTTACCACCAAATCCGGTGGCGGCCCGCTGGTCTGGTTAAGATCCAGGTTTTCACAGAAAGCCATCGCATTTTCTACCGCCGCCTCCGGAAAAAATGAAAACGGCACCCGCATCAACTCAGTTTCATGTCCAGCAGCTCTAAATGCATCCACAAGGCCTTGCATATGCCGCTCAGCCCCACCGCGTACAAAAGGCACATGGCAAGCCGTAACCACCACCCTCACGGCTTCACCCCAGTTACAGCAAAATCCTGCGGGCCGGTAAAATGCCCATTAACCCGCTGAGTTAACGCATCATCCCCCGCAACCTGTGCATCCGCAGGGTAGGGATTTGTTCTGATAACCTCAATTTCCTTAAAACCGGCGAACTGCAGCACAAAAGACAGCAATGTTGGCGTTAACGGATTACGGTGCGTGGGGTCGTGATAAAACGTATGGCTACCAACCAGCACATTCTCCGGATTGGGCGTTTCAAAAATAACCCGACCACCCGAAGCAACCACCCGCGCACTCTCCAAAACCAAAGCCAAAAGCTCATCAAATGGTAAATGCTCTAGCACATGAAAAGCCGTGATCGCAGAAAAAGCGTTGTCATCCTGCTCGCGCAGCCAGAAAAGCCCATTAGCACACACCGCAGCAATACCGCGTTGCTCGCAGCGTGCCACCATCGCCGGGCTCATATCCACACCCTGAGCGGCAAAGCCATGCTGCTTTAACAAAGCGAGCCATTCCCCGCGGCCACAGCCTATGTCAACAACCGGTTTTTCCCCCAGTGCAGTTAATAGCGACACATAACGGACTTGCTTCTCGCTAATAGCGGCATCATCCCCTCGGCAGGCATCCTCAAAAGCCAAATAAAAATCATCAAACACAGCCGGATCCAACACCGCCTGCCGCGAACCTTCAGTCTGCCCTGAACGTATGTTCGGCCTGACATTAACATCTTGCTGCAACGCGGCTTTTTCCAACAAACTAACCCGCTCTTTAAGTATTGTTACATCAATGCCACGCAGAGCTAGAAGCTGCGCGTGATTTAACGCCTGCTGGGCAAAATCTGTCGCATCCGCCCGACATAGCCACCGATTCAGCGCCCACCTGCACCAGCGGCGGACAGAGATAGGCAAACGACCGGACTGTTGCCATAAAAAAGCCCAGAGACGCACCCCTTTGATATTCACACCACGTGCCGCTGCCTCATCACTCTGCGCTAGCACCCCCAGCACCGCTACGCGGCCCGCCCAGCTATCACACCAAGGTCCGTAAACCGTTTTGCCGTGCGTGTCCACACTGCGACCCAAAATAACCCGGTAGGCAATATCCAAAAAACGCGTGGCATCCAGCCCGATAAAATCAGTCCGGCTAAACCACCCCTTATCATCCGGAACAATCGGAATATTGCTATCAAACGCCTGAGGCTCCAATCCCGACTGTCCCCGCGCCTCAGCCCGTGCTTCACGCTCAATCGCACTGATCAAATCATCCCAGTTATTCATAAAAACCTTCAAAAGTTAAAACATCATCCGTCAAAGCGCATAATGGGTAAACTGCCGCACCGGCAGTCGACACACCCCCGAAAAAACCGGCCCATCAATGCCAGCCACCTCAATGTTCAGCGCATTATCCCACCAGTGAAAACAGCTACCGCTATGGGTCGACCCCTGATGGAGCGCTAGAGTAATCGTATAAGCGCCTGGATGCAGCAGCACCTCGACCTCAAACACAAAACAGCGCCGCTCGCCCTGCCTAAAATCCACACACTGCCCGTGCAGATAACTATTAGTACCAAACACATCCTGCCCGAACCGATCCCGGAACATGACCCCCAACGCAACATCCTTCGTGCTAACAGCAGCCTCCGTCACCACCTCCAGGCGCAAAAACCCACCGCAGCGCACCACATCCATACCCCCGGCCTCATTCAAAGCCCTTGCGCTCACCAGACGTACCGCGCCACTGCCATAACCCGATACATCAGCCCCCGCCAAAGCATCATCCGTATCCGCAATCGTCTGCAAATACGCATTAACCGCATCCTCAGTCGGCCCGGTATAAACCACCGCCCCCTGTTCTAACACCACCGCCCGATCAGCCAACATTTTCACCGCGTTTAAATCATGCGAGACAAACAAAATCGCACCGCCTGCCTGCTTAAATTCACGAATCTTAGCCATGCACTTCTGTTGAAACGGCGCATCACCCACCGAAAGCGCCTCATCCACCACAAAACAATGCGGACTTGCATGAATAGCCACCGAAAACCCTAGCCGCATATTCATCCCTGAAGAATACGTCCGCAATGGCTGATCAATAAACGCCTCAAGCTCAGAGAACGCAATAATCTCCGCCTCTTTAGCCGCAATTTCTGCCCGGCTCATCCCCAAAAGCAAACCATTTACATAAATATTCTCCCGCCCCGAAAGTTGCGGATCAAACCCCGTGCCTAACTCCAAAAGCCCAGTGATGCGGCCATCCACCCGCAAAGAGCCGGAATCCGGCACCAACACCCCCATCAACAGCTTTAACAAAGTAGACTTACCCGCCCCATTACGCCCTAAAATAGCGACCGTCTCCCCTTCGGCCACCGAAAAAGAAACATCCCTCAGCACACAACGTCGCTCATGGTGAACCCCACCCAGCACCACCTCGCGCAGCCAATGTCGGGTGCGGGCATACACCCGAAAACACTTACACAAATCCGCAACAACAATCACAACCGATCCCTCAATGCCGCCTCAGACCGCACCAACAACCACAAAGCCATCACCAACAGCCCGCTACCAACACCCAAAGGCACAAGCCAAGTCGCCAATGCTGGCACCTCACCGTAAGCCAGCGCCTGCTGAAAGCCTGAAACCACCCAGAAAAACGGATTAAACTGCATCCAAAACTGCGCCCAGATCGGCAGAATATCAACCACATACACAATTGGCGTTAACCAAAACCCC
>DRZW01000223.1 GCA_011380105.1 Halothiobacillaceae bacterium | reverse complement strand
TAGCTAGACTGATCGAGTCAGACTGATTCGGCCGCAACTTAAACTCCAGCAACAGCTGGTGTTAACTTAATTAGTGCTAAGCGGCACAGGCATTTTTTCAGTGCACCGCGTTTGATCCCGCTTGAGTTTTTAATGAGCAAATGATAGCCCACCTTCAGACATAACAGCGAAAAGCGCTTGTCATGCGGGCATTTTTTGCTTATAGTTTTGCGCCTTTAATGAATTACTTAAGTGCACGGTTTAGGAGATGCCCTAAAGCCGGGTGCTGAAAGACACATTAACGTATTTAAACGCTTTTGCTCGGGAGACTACTCATGGCTCGTGTATGCCAAGTAACTGGAAAGCGCCCTGCGGTCGGCAACAATGTATCGCACGCCAACAACAAAACCCGTCGGCGCTTTTTGCCCAACCTGCATAAAAAGCGGTTTTGGGTCGAAAGTGAGCAGCGCTTTGTCAGCCTGCGTGTGTCTACCCACGGTTTGCGCACCATCGACAAACAGGGTATCGACAGCGTTCTGTCCGACATTCGCGCTCGCGGCGAGAAGGTTTAAACCGCGCGCCGTTCGCAGCCACATTGTTTCAGCGTTATAGCACCGGCTAGGTACAGAGCTATTTTGTGCATTAGGGGTGCTGGGACGTAAACTGACCGTTATTCGAGGTTTTAAGTATGCGTGATAAAATCAAACTGGTTTCCTCAGCCGGAACCGGTCACTACTACACTACTGATAAAAACAAGCGCAACACGCCGGATAAGATATCGATGAAAAAGTACGACCCGGTTATTCGCAAGCACGTGATCTACAATGAATCCAAGATCAAGTAAACTTGCTGGCTTAGTTTAGCCAAATCCTGCCTGCTAACCCCGCCCGGGACTCTGTGGCGGGGTTTGTCTTGTAAATGCCTGAATTACCCGAAGTTGAAACCACCCGCCGTGCCCTACAACCTATGGTCAGCGGCAAGACAATTGACCGGATCACCACACGCTGCCCGAAACTGCGCTGGCCGATACCAGCGATGCTCAGTGACCAGTTAACGCGCGGCCAGATCAACGGGATAAAACGGCGGGGTAAGTACCTGCTGTTTACGCTCAAAGACCGCCCAGACCGACTTTTGGTGCATTTAGGCATGTCCGGCAGCCTGCGCGTCACCGACAGCCATGCGGATCTTCGCAAGCATGATCATGTCATTCTAAGCTTAAACGACCAGCGCGATATTCGCTTGCACGACCCACGGCGCTTTGGTGCCGTGCTACTCGATACGCCAGATAGCCCTCATCCGCTGCTGCAAAAGCTCGGCGCTGAGCCGTTGGATGACGAATTTAGCGCAGAATTACTCAAAAGCCACTGCAAAAACCGCCGCATGGCGATTAAAACCGCTATTATGAACGCCCAGATCGTGGTGGGCGTAGGGAATATCTATGCTTGTGAGGCGCTGTTCGCCGCCGGGATTGATCCGCAAAAGCCTGCTGGAAAACTCAGCGATGACGAGTACGCTCAATTGGTTTCAGCCATTAAACGCATCCTAAAGCAAGCCATTGAGCAGGGCGGCACCACGCTGCGTGATTTTCTAAACCCATCAGGTAATCCGGGTTATTTCAAACAAACGCTTAATGTTTATGACCGTGCCGACCTGCCCTGCAGAACCTGCGGCACGCTGATCAGAAAACGGGTGTTAAATCAGCGTAGCACCTATTACTGCCCACATTGCCAAAGCTAGGGCGTCTTTGGATTGATCAGCGGGATAATGCAAGCCCGACTGATTATTCGGGCACCTCATCGACCAAATCCTGCACGATTTGCATGATTTCCGGAGTGTCCCGGATAATACCGGCATTTACCTGTTAGCGGATCATGCCGTTGTGGTCAACCAGAAACGAGGTTGGAAAAGCGAACGCACTGTATTCTTCGGCCACCGCCCCTTCATCATAATCCTCTAAAATCACGCAAGTGCGCGGCTGACCGCTGATAGGCAACACCGCACATCCGCAGATCATCCTCAAAGGATTGCGATAATCGCGCCAGAGAGGGCAGCTTTTCGACACAGGCTGGACACCAGGCAGCCCAGAAATTAACCAACCTTACGCCTGAAAGCCGTCATCGAAGCCATTACACACGTCTTTGTTTAACCTTATACTCTCAGGTAAAGATGACCGCATCGAGTTTTTCACCGGTAGCCGGTGCCGCTATTTGCCGCTCTTGACTGGAAAACACCACCCCTGCCATTCACAAGAACACTTCAACAAAAAGACAAAAAACGACTCGAGCATGGACAGCTAAGCAATATGTGTAAAAATAGGATAATTACGGCGGCGCCCAGTTCGCCACCATTATTTAGCATTCTATTTAGTTAACTAACATGGCCGAACAACAACCCGCTGTCTTTGAAACCGATCTCGACCACTTGGCCTTGCTACACCGGGGCAAAGTGCGCGATTTATATCGTGTCGATAACACACGCCTGCTGATGATCACCACCGATCGAATTTCGGCCTTTGATGTCATCCTGCCCACGCCGGTAGCCGGCAAAGGGGCGATTCTGACCGAGATTGCCAAATTCTGGTTTAAAAAAACCGAGCATCTCATCCCCAACCACCTGCTCGATGACCAAAAGCTCGATGCAATTATTCCCGACCCGGAACAACGCCAGCAGCTAAGTGCGCACTGCATGCTGGTCGCGGATGTCCAGCCACTACCTATTGAGGCGGTAGTGCGCGGGTATTTAATTGGTTCGGGTTTTAAGGACTATCAGCAAACCGGCCAGGTCTGTGGCATTGATTTACCCACCGGGTTGCAAATGGCTGACCGGCTCCCCGAGCCGATATTCACACCGGCAACCAAGGCAGCGGTCGGGGATCATGATGAAAACATCAGCTTTGCCAAGGTGGTGCAATTAATTGGCAAGCCATTAGCTGAAAAAATCCGTTCAGTGTCACTAACGCTTTATCAGTTTGCGGCTGAATATGCCGCGCAACGCGGTATTATCATTGCCGATACCAAATTTGAATTCGGGCTTGATAAGAACAACAAGCTAATTTTGATCGACGAGGCGCTCACACCGGATTCCTCCCGCTTCTGGCCAGCCGATCAGTACCAGCCTGGCAGCAGCCCGCCTTCATTTGATAAACAATATATCCGCGATTGGCTCGAGACCCTAGACTGGGATAAAAACCCACCCGGCCCGGAAATACCCGAACCGGTCGTAAAAGCCACCCGCGAGCGTTATCAGACCGCGTTAACGCGGTTAACCGAGCGATGATGCCTGGCTGGGTTATATTAGCAACGGACACCGGCGTAGGTAAAACCCACATCGGCAGTCGCTTAGTGACAGCAAGCCAAGCACAAAAAGCTCCGCTGTTCCCACTAAAGCCGGTGGAGACCGGCTGCCTGCCGGTCAGCCCACAACAGCGCCGGCATACCCGTCAACCACTCTGGCCTGAGGATGGCGCGGCTCTAGCCTCCGCCAGCGGGCATAACTACCCGCTCGATGAAATCTGCCCACTTCGCTTTAGCACACCGGCCGCTGCACCCGAGGCGGCGCGAGCCGAAAACCAATCGCTGTGGTTTAACAGCGATCTTGCCCCCATTCTCGACACCCGACGCGCGCAACCGCAGCTTATCGAAACCGCCGGTGGTCTTTACTCTCCGGTGTGCGAAGATGCACTAAATAT
>DRZW01000225.1 GCA_011380105.1 Halothiobacillaceae bacterium | reverse complement strand
GCGGAACCAAAGGTTCATAAACGGCGCGTAGGTAAACAGCATCTGTAAAACCAACATGCCGCCTACGGCCATCAACACGTAGCGGTTGCCAAACAGGCCTTCTTTAGAAAGCACCGAACGGCGTAAATAACGGCAGTTAAACAGGTAGAAAATCTCACCAAAAACCAGCGCGTTGACCGCAACGGTGCGAGCGACCTCCTCTTCCACACCCCGGGCCTGCATCCACATAAACATCGACAACGAACCGATCACCAACAGAATGGACACAAACACCGTGCGCCAGATTAAAAAACGGTTTAACAATGGCTCTTTGGGATCACGCGGCGGGCGCTGCATCACGCCCGATTCGGGACGTTCGAAGGCCAGCGCTAACGCCAATGTAATGGCGGTAACCATGTTCACCCACAGAATCTGCGCGGGCAGAATGGGCAGGGTTAAGCCAAGCAAAATCGCGGCGATAATCACCCCGGCCTGCCCCCCGTTGGTGGGCAGGATAAACACGATGGATTTACGCAGGTTGTCATAGACGGTGCGTCCTTCTTCAACCGCATGGGTAATGGAGGCGAAGTTATCATCCGCCAATACCATCTCGGAGGCCTCTTTTGCCGCTTCAGTCCCTTTTTGCCCCATGGCCACGCCGACATCAGCGCGTTTTAAGGCCGGGGCATCATTAACCCCATCACCGGTCATGGCCACAATTTCACCACGCGCCTGCAACGCTTTAACCAAACGCAGCTTATGCTCGGGGCTAGCTCGGGCAAAGATATCGCAATCAGCCACAGCCTCTATCAATTGCGCCTCATCTAAGGTTTCCACCTCAGCGCCGGTTATGACTTTGTTATTCTCACCGATACCCAACTGCCGGCCAATCGCCCGAGCCGTAGCCGCATGATCCCCAGTGATCATAATCACCCGGACACCAGCCTGATGTGACAAACGCACCGACTCGATCGCCTCAGCCCTTGGCGGGTCACTAATGCCGACCAACCCCAACAGAACAAAGCCGCTTTCCATATCGGAAAATTCTAGGGTTTGCTGCTCGGTGCCAACCGCGCGCCGCGCTAATGCCAAGACGCGCAGACCATGCTCTGCCGCCTCGTCCTGCTTTTGTTGCCAGAATTGCCGGTCAATGGGCTCAGACTTACCATTTACCCACTGGCTATCGCACATCTCGTAGATTTTTTCCGGCGCGCCCTTAACCAGAATCAAACTCGAGCCATGATGATCATGCTCTAGCGTGGCCATAAAACGATGCTCGGACTCAAAAGGAATTGAATCAAGGCGGGTTTTGGTTTCTTTTAGTAATCGCCGGTCCAGACCAATCCGACCACCTAATGCCAGCAATGCCCCTTCGGTGGGATCACCTTGAAGCTCATAACCATGCGCCTCTTCGTATAACTCGGCATCATTACACAGCAAGGCTACGGTGCCTATTTCCTGCAAAATGGGCTCATCATTACTCAAAACCGGCTCACCATTTAGATATACATTGCCATTCGGACCATAGCCGGTGCCTTCAACCTCGAAGGTCTTCTCAGCGGTGATCACTTGGCTGGCATTCATTTCATTGCGGGTTAATGTGCCGGTTTTATCCGAGCAGATAACGGTTACCGAACCGAGCGTCTCCACCGCCGGAAGTCGGCGTATAATCGCATTGCGCTGCGACATGGCCTGCACGCCGATTGCCAAGGTAATGGTCATAATGGCCGGTAAACCTTCGGGGATTGCCGCTACCGCCAGCCCGACCGCAGCTAGAAACATCTCGTGGGCGGCAAAGCCTGAAACCAACATCCCGAAGGCAAAGGTTATGGCCGCCATGGTAATGATTGCCACCGTCAACCAGCGAGCGAAAACCGCCATTTTGCGCAGCAGGGGTGTGGTGACCGTTTCTACTGCACGCAGCATGGTCGAGATCTGACCAATCTGGGTGTCATCGCCCGTGGCCACAACCACGCCTACGCCCTGCCCATAGCTAACCAGCGTCCCCGAGTAGGCCATCGACAAACGATCGCCCAAAGATGCATCGGCTGCCACCGCATCAGTTTGTTTCTCAATCCCCTCAGATTCACCCGTCAACGCGGCCTCTTCAATCTGCAGACTGCGGGTTTTGAGTAAACGCATATCAGCCGGCACCTTATCCCCAGACTGCAACACCACAATATCGCCGGGTACTAATTGCGAGGCGTCAATCTCTTGGCGTTTACCATCGCGAATCACCACCGCTTTTAGCGAGAGCATCGCACGAATGGCATCCAATGCTTTCTCAGCCTTACCCTCCTGAATAAAGCCAATTATCGCGTTAACAAAAACCACCCCTAAGATCACCCAGGTATCGATCCAGTGGCCTAATACCCCGGTAATAACTGCCGCGACAATTAAAGCGTAAATCAGAACATTATGAAATTGCAGTAAAAAACGCCGCAACGGCCCTTTGGTCTCCGGCGGAGTCAGCCGGTTTTCACCATATTCAGCCAAGCGCTTTTCCGCCTCACTCTGGGTTAGACCTTCTTTGTCCACACTTTGAAAATGCGCTAAAGTTTCTTCCGCGCTTTTGGCGTGCCACGCCGGGATTTTGCTCCCCTCATCAGCTAGATCTTGTTGTCTCATCACCGCTCCTTAGTTGTCACAAATTGGCTTTTAATTCACCCGCAATCAGTTTATAGCAAGCAGTTTTACGATTTAATTTTTTTAATCTGGGATTTTCAACCCCGCAACCTGTCTCTGGGTTCCGGGGTTTGTTAAAATGAAGTGTTGCCGTGCTTAAAGTAGACGACAGATCAACATAGAAATACCACCGAGTTTATTTAACAACGGTGGTATTCCTATTTGTATTTGTCGAAATACCATAAGCCCGCCCTGCTCTAATTTAAGGTGCGCACAGGAGAAAAACATGCCAACGATTACGTTGCCCGATTCGAGCAAACGCGAATACAACCACAGCGTTTCGCTTGCCGAAATCGCAGCTGACATCGGCCCGGGTCTGGCCAAAGCCGCTGTGGCCGGCAAAATTAATGGTCAGTTAGTAGATTTATCCAGAACCATCGAGGATGATGCCGAAATTGAGATTGTCACGGCTAAAGACCCGGAGGGTTTGGAAATCATTCGTCACTCCACGGCACACTTAATGGCTCAAGCGGTCAAGCAACTCTACCCCGAGGCGCAGGTCACTATTGGCCCGGTGATTGAGCATGGCTTTTATTACGATTTTGCCTTTGACCGCCCTTTTAACGATGAAGATTTAGAGAAAATTGAAACCCGCATGCGCGAGCTTGCCGCCAAAGGCGATGAAGTCGAACGTCGTGTGATCGAGCGTGATGATGCGGTGCGTTTCTTTAAAGATCTCGGCGAGGACTACAAGGTTGAGATCATCAAAGACATTCCGAGTGAAGAGCAACTAACACTCTACACCCAGGGCGATTTCACCGACCTTTGTCGTGGCCCGCATGTACCCCATACCAATAAGCTCAAAGCCTTTAAGCTACTTAAGGTTGCCGGTGCCTACTGGCGCGGGGACTCGAACAACGAAATGCTCACCCGTGTTTACGGCACAGCATTTGCCACCGAGAAAGAATTAAAGCGCTATCTCAAACAACGCGAAGAGGCCGAAAAGCGCGATCACCGCCGTTTGGGCAAGCAATTGGATCTATTCCACTTTCAAGACGAAGCGCCGGG
>DRZW01000160.1 GCA_011380105.1 Halothiobacillaceae bacterium | reverse complement strand
GTGGTTTATCAAAAAACAAAGAAGGATTATAAGAGTAGTGTTTGTGATCGAGAGCCGAGCTTTTCATTTACATTCTCTGAGCCGGGCGAGTACAAAGCCACTTTTATAAGTAGCGCGCGAAATTGTTTATTTTTTTCCTATTTTTGTGGTTCATATCGTGAATTTGACCGCGACACCATTGAAATTATTGTCGGTCAGCAGCCAGATAGTTATGACTACATTGATCTTCGCTTTGCTGAAAACGCGGCTTTAACCTGTGAATCATTACCGATTAAAGCATACGCCTGTAATGATGATAGTGGTTGCGATTATTACGCTGATGAAGTCTCGATTAGCTTTCAGACCACAACCGGTTCATTCTTTCCTTCCTCTGCAATCTACGAATCTGAATCTAACCCGGCCGTGAGCAATCTTGCAGTCACCCAGCCTGTCGAAGTAAACATTTCGGTTACGGCAGATCCCCAGCCTACTGGGCCTATCCCGTTGTATTGCAATGGTAAGCCAGCTGATGGTAATAGCTGCACGATTAAGTTTGCTGATGCGCGTTTTATTTTTGAAAACGCTACTGGTGAGACTGATCTGAATCGCATCACCCGCTATTCAGGCAAGCCCTCGGATATACAATTGCGTGCAGTGCGCAAAGATGACCAAACCCAGACCTGTATTGCGGCGTTGGAGGGCTCGCAGACCGTGGGTTTTGGGTTTGAGTGCATCAACCCAGATACCTGCCACAGCTCCAACCCAGATTTTTTAGTCAACGATATTGCAATTTCGGCGAATGATTCTGGTGCAGGGATATCTTATACCAATCAGACCTTAACCTTCGATGCCAATGGCGTGGCTGATTTGCAAGCGATCTATTTTGATGCGGGATTGGTGGCTTTGCATGCAAAGGCAGATATTAAGGTTGAGCAAGAAACCGTTGAGATTACCGGTAAAAGCGAGGCGTTTAGCTTTGTGCCCGCAGGCTTATGCGTTGCTATGGATCAATCCGAAAGTGGTTATAACTGTAGTGATAACCCGGATGCAAGCTGCTCGGTATTTAAAGCCGCCGGTGAGGAGTTTACCTTAAACATCAGCGCGCGCATCTGGCAGGAGGATTTCGGTGAAAGTTGGGATAATCGCGCCGCTTTTTGTGATACCGCGATCACCCCGAATTTTGCCATGGATGCAATTGATCTGGTCAGTTCGGTAGTCGCCCCGGAGGATGGGGTGGACGGTGCATTAATCCCCGAGACGTTTGGGATTGAAATAGGTAATACCCCCACGGATGTGATTACAGCACAAAGCGAGGTCGGGGTTTTTGATATTCAGGCTATTCCCGGTGAGTATTTTGGGCACCCCATGATTGGCGGCGTGTTGGCGCAAGTTGGCCGGTTTACCCCGGCATACTTCACCTTGGAAAATGCGCAAGTTAACCACGGCTGTGCTGGTGAATTTACTTATATGGACCAGCCTTACAGCCTAAGCTTTAACTTAATTCCTAGAGCGGGCATGGATGCAGAGGGCAACAAGGTTTACCCCGGCACGCAGACGCAGAATTATCGCGATGGGTTTGTGCGCTTTGATGAAGATAGCTGGTATCAGCAAGGTAATGGTGACCTAGTCATCGGTTTGCTGGAACCGGAGGCATTGGTTGATGATTTAACCAAGCGGCTGGATGCGCATACAGAGAGCATGACCATGCCGAGTGTTGACAATTTTGCCAGAGGGGCATTTGTTTACCCATTGCAATTTAACCGCTTAAACCCCGAGGATGGCAGCGGCATTGCCGATGGGCCGTTTGAGCTGATTTACAGCATCACCAATATGGCCGATTTGGATAATGTGTTCGTCTCGGCTAGTGAAGGCAATAATCTATATACCGAAGACATCCGGTTTGATACCGCTCCTGCGAGTATGCGTCATGGCCGACTTACCCTTGGTCAAGACCACTACTACCGCACCACCGGGAGTGATGCCGCACTTGAGATTGATGCCGTCGCAGAATACTTTGATTCATCAATCGGGCGCTGGCGGCATAATACCGATGATACCTGTAGCGATCTGGCTGGGGTTGATATCCGATTGCTTAATAATGTTGCCGAGAGCGCCGCGCTGGGTAATGAACAAGACCAGATCATGATTAGTGAAGATGGCGAAACAACCCGCAACCCGGTAGGGAGCTGGGATTTGGGTAAACAACCAATTGAATTTACCGCTCCTGGTGGTGAAGCCGGTGGTTTTGTGGATGTGATCCCGCAGTTAGCAACAGACTACCCCTGGCTACAATTTACCTGGGATGGAGACAGCAGGCATAGCCAAAACCCACGCGGGCGTGCTTCATGGGGCATATTCCGCGGTGAGGATAGTGTCATCCACATTCAGGAGATCTGGAACTAACACCCAGCTTGCCGTGGGCGCCCAGATTCTGGCTGAGGTTGAAACGCTTCCGTGGGAGCCTAGGTTATTCTAGGCGAGCAGATCTAATTAGAATGCACGCAGAATAACCTGCTCGCTGACGGTGGTGGTTGTGTTTAGAATAAGCGCGCATTATCTGCGCACCCACGGGGTTACCCACGCCGGCAACGTGGGTACCGATTTGGATGATAAGCTCAGTGTTTGTTGTTTAGTGAGGCCAGCTGCATGACACAACAGGACATTCGCTGGCTGCAGCGTTTTAGCAGCTTTAATAAAGCACTGGGGCAGTTAAGCACGGCGGTTGCGTTAGGCCAGAAACGCGAGTTATCCGAATTGGAAAAACAGGGCTTGATTCAGGCCTTTGAATATACCTATGAGCTTGCATGGCATATGATTCGCGATTATTTCCGCTGGCAAGGTAACGCGGATATTGTTGGCTCTCGCGATGCTTTTCGTGAGGCATTTGCCAATGGGTTGATCAGCGATGGTGATGGTTGGATGCGAATGCTAAAAGACCGCAACCGAACCAGCCATACCTACAATGAACAGACCGCTCAGGAAATTCTGGATCACATTTTTCAGCAATATTACCCGTTATTCACCGCCCTGCAGTCCCGGATGGAACATGAGGCAGCCAAACATAACCTCACCTGAATCTACGAGTGCCTCCGACCCCCCTGGACTGCCTCCGCTGGCAGCAGAAGGCCTACGAGCGGTATTTGCGCAGCACAAAAATATAGAACAGGCCACCCTTTACGGGTCTCGCGCAAAGGGCAATCACCGCCCAAACTCTGACATTGACTTAATGCTCACCGCGCCTAAGCTTTCCTGGGATGAGTTCAATCGCATCGAACTGGAAATAGATGACCTGCTATTGCCTTGGAAAGTTGACCTCGCCTTGAAGCATCAGATCGAAAACCCGGATTTAATGGGACATATAGCCCGGGTAGGGGTGCGGATTTATTAAACAGCACTTGCCGGGCTAGTCGCGCGGCATAGCGGCCCTCCCACAGCCAAACAACAACCTACCGTGGGAGCCCAATTCTGGGTGAGGTTGAAACGCTTCCGTGGGAGCCTAGGTTATTCTGGGCGACTTGATCTAGTTGGAATGCGCGCAGAATAACCTGCGCGCCTACGGATTTGGCAGATTCTGTGGGAGCTGAGGTTGCACCAAAGCGGCTGCAATTAAAACAAAACCATTGTGGGAGCCCAGATTTTGGGCGAGGTTGAAACGCGCCTGTGGGAGCCTAGGTTATTCTGGGCGACTTTGCACTGGCTGAAATTAGCGCGCAAAATAACCTGCGCGCCTACGGATTTGG
>DRZW01000076.1 GCA_011380105.1 Halothiobacillaceae bacterium | reverse complement strand
GAATGCGGTTGCTCGACTGGCAACCCCAGTTCCAAGGCACGGTTTTTCACCGGCGAGGCGGTGAGCTTTTTGCCACGACCAGCAGGCCGATCAGGCTGGGTATATACAGCCACCACCTCGATTTTATGCCCGGCGATTTCAGGGCTGGCTGCCAGTGCATTCAACCCAAAAACGGCGAACTCAGGGGTACCACAGTAGATAACGCGCAAGGTGCTCATGCTTGCTCCGCGTTTTGGGTGGCTAGGCGTTCTTGCTTTAGCAATTTTTTACGAATGCGCTTTTGCTTGAGCGGCGAGAGATAATCGATAAATAATTTGCCATCGAGGTGATCGAGCTCGTGCTGCACGCATATGGCATGCAACCCGGTTAATTGTTGCTCAAAAGCCGCACCCTGCTGATCCAGTGCGCGCACGGTAATGGTTTCAGCTCGAGGCACGGTTTCGGTCACACCCGGAATAGACAAACACCCCTCTTCCGACTGCACCTCGCCCGCTTTTGCCACGATTTCAGGGTTAATATACACCTGCGGCTGATCGTGATTTTCAGACACATCCAGCACAAACAAACGTTTTTGCTCACCGATTTGTGGCGCAGCCAAACCTATCCCTTGAGCCTGATACATAGTTTCGATCATATCGGCTATCAGTTTCTCCAATTCGGGGGTAAAGGCATCTACGGCAGAGGTTTTCTCGCGCAGACGCGGGTCTGGGTGGATGATAATTTCTCGAACACTCATATGCTTTAAGCTGTTTTTACCAAAGATTGAAGATAATTTATCGATAATACTGATGGGTTCGCCGCCGGTTTACAACACAGGATAGGGCGCTTTAGGCGCGGCGCATTGCATTGATGACCACAAAAAACGCGCCACGTTGCAAAAATGACACAAAATAAATCGCCAAGCTTTTACAAAATCGAGACAAATAGATACATTGTAAGCATTGAACGATAAACACGCATTCATTCTGTGCGCTCGAAGCCGAGCAGATAGCCGGTCTAACGGGTGCGCGTGACTGCACAAGTTGGTATCGGGTCAGGCTCTGCCGCTAACCTGATACTATTTATTTCGGCCAAAAGTTCATCAATATCTGCCAAGGATGTTCTATCACCATGAAATTTTTTAAAGGATCTGTCATTGCACTCAGCCTCGCCGTGCCATTTATTACGCTCACCAGTGGTTGTACGACACAACAGGTAATTGATCACCAGCCTGAATTTGATTACTCAGCCCTGCCGTTAGGTGCGTATGCAACAGTAAAATCAGATTTAAACCGCGACGAGATCCGAGAACAGTTTAAAGATCTCGCCATTGATGAATACACCGTACAGCAGGGCGATACGCTCTGGTCTATCGCCAGCCATTTTTTGAAAGACCCCTATTACTGGCCTGAAATCTGGTACAACAACCCGGATATTCAGAACCCGCACCTGATCTATCCTGGCGACAAGATTGCCATTATGAGCATTAATGGTACGCCACGGCTCGGGGTTAGCATGAGTCCCCGGATCCGCTTCGAAACGCTACCGCCGGCTATTTCAGCTATTCCGCTAGATATCGCCCGCGCGTTTATGACCTACGATCAGGTTTTAAGCGAGGAAGACTTCGCCAACGCGCCTTATATACTGGCCAATCGCCAAGGCACGACACGGATGAGCCAGGGCGATGTGGCCTTCGTGCGCCCACGCCTTGATGCCGAATACGAGCGTTATGCATTAGTTCAACAGGGCGAACCATTGATAGATGGCTTTACCGGCGAGCACTTAGGCTTCCGGGCGATTCACACTGGCACCGTCGAGGTAACAGAATTAGGCGACCCAACTACCGTGCGTATCACGCATTCCAAGCGCGAAATTCGAGCAGGTGATCGACTCGTACCTATGTTAGACGAGCCCTTCCATAGTGAAGTCCGCCCGCAAATACCGGCATATGCCATTATGGGTAATATCATCCTGCTACCGGACTCATTAAGTGGTGTTGGCACCTATCACGCCATCTTTATTGACCAGGGTGCTGCCGACGGCCTCGAACCGGGTGATATGCTGGAAATCCATAAGCGCGGCGCGGTCGTGACTGACCGCTTTACGACTGTGCCCGAAGAGCTCAAAGCTGCTGAGCAGCGCATGAACTTTGAGGGGCCATTAGTTCGCCTCCCCGACCACCGAGTTGGCACTGCCATGATTTTCCGCACCTTTGATAATGTCAGCATTGCGCTGGTTATTCACGCCACAGACGCCATCAACGAGGGCGATATCGTCAAAACCCCGTTGGAGAACAACTAAGTCATGACTAAGCTGACCATCATCAGAGCATGACTGCTATTGCAGAACAGGATCTAGCCTTAAGCGAACTGCTGGCCATTCCCGGCATGGGTCAGCGCCGCATCGACCGGTTACTTACACACTTTTCCTGTCCGGCGGACGCGCTCGGCGCCAGACGCTCGCTATGGCGGGAAGCCGGGGTTCCTGAATCGATCTGCCGAGCCAAGGCCGATACCAATCGACAGCAAAAACTGCTCGACTGGCTAGCCCGCCACCCGCAGCATCAGTTCATCACCATCAATGATCCCCGCTACCCCGCCTCATTATCCGCTTTGGAAGACCGGCCGGGTGTGCTCTTTGCCGCCGGGGATGCGGGTTTACTTAATGAACCACAACTAGCGATTGTCGGAAGCCGCACACCAACAGCCAGCGGCGCTCAGGACGCCTATGCCTTCGCCCGGTATCTGGCTCAGGCCGGACTGGTGATTACCAGTGGATTGGCCTACGGCATTGATGCCCGTGCCCACGCAGGTGCTCTGGATGCCCCCGGTGCCACCATTGGCATTTTAGGTTCCGGCATCGACCGCATCTATCCTGCCGAGAACCTGCCCTTGGCTGAACGCATACAGACCGAAGGTGGATTGATTATCTCCGAGTGGCCGCCGGGAACAGAGCCTCGCCGTGGTCATTTTCCGCGTCGCAACCGCCTGATTAGTGGGTTATCAACCGGAGTTTTGGTCATTGAAGCCTCCCGTCAGTCCGGCTCACTAATCACCGCCAGGCTTGCCGCAGAACAAAACCGCGAGGTCTTCGCCCTACCCGGATCCATTCACAATCCGCTGGCACGCGGGCCGCATCAACTAATCCGCGAAGGGGCCAAGCTCGTTGAGCAGGCATCCGATATCTTCGAGGAACTAGCCGGATATTTAAACCAATGGTTGAGCACGCCACCGGTTCAGAATCAGGACTCATCAGCAGCTCCGCCATCTGATACTGATAGCAATTCACTCGATGCCGAACAGCAACAGATACTCGCACTATTAGGTCATGACCCCAGACCTGCTGACTGGCTAATTGAGCAAAGCGGATTGACCGCCGCGGCGGTTTCCTCCATCCTGCTCATGCTTGAGCTTCAGGGTCTGGTGGCCACCTTGCCAGGCGGGCTTTATCAGCGCACCTCTTAGGCCAAAACTACTGAGAACGGGCCTCTAAAACCGTGATAACCAATCTGGCAAAATCGTATTTCACCCTATCCCTGCTAGCATACGCCTTTAACCCTTACACATCCTGGGCACATCCTTAAAAGAATTCATGAAAGAAACCATTCTTGACCTGTTAATGTTTTTATTTGAAAACTATATGGATGAGCAGCCACACCTGCCCGAGCGCCAACAGCATGCTGAGTTTTATACCAAGCTGCTGGAAGCCGGATTCGAACAGGATGAGATTGATCAAGCCTTTGCCTG
>DRZW01000059.1 GCA_011380105.1 Halothiobacillaceae bacterium | reverse complement strand
CTTTTACATAGGGGCAGTGGTTACAAATAAACATCACCAACGTGCCATTCTCACCGCGCACATCCGCTAGCTGCCAATTGCGGCCATAGACATCAGGCAAGGTAAAGTCGACGGCGGGTGAATCGAAATCACAAACCGGGGTTTCGGTACGAGCCATAAGCAAAACTCCTCAAACAATTAAATTCAAACCGTTACGCAAGCCTGCGCATTACAAAGATTTCTTTTAAGATCAAACATCCAATCGCCTAACTCACCGTGTTCTAGCACATGCAATCCGACGCATCCGCCCGAGACCTATCATACCTTCAACTATGAAAACAATTTTTAGTTGCCACACGCCGCCCAACCCTTGTGCGGTTTAGAAACCAGTAATAAAGTTATCATACGCCGTCAAAGCAACTTGAGGCTGCCGATGTAAAATGCACAACCAGCCTAGCATCCCCACATTCGCATGCGAATAAGACGCCTTACAATGCCTGCTATACGATTAAAAACACCGCGCGCCGTGATAAAAGCGGCTTTGATTTTAGTCGCCATTGTGATGCCCCCGGCTCACGCCGCCAACGCTACCCTGATCGTGCCGCCATTTTTGCCCGAAGCAGAATTGCGGGAAACCTACTCCCCAATGATGGAATTTATCGCCAAGCACAGTGGCATTGACCTCACTCTTCAGACTTACCCTAATTATCTAGCCTACTGGCAGGCAACGCTCAATGGCTATGACCGTGCTCTGGCTTTAGACCCGGCTCCGATTGTTGATTTCCGGGTCCAACGTCAGGGCTGGACCGTTTTAGCTCAGTTGGAAGATTCAACCAGCCAAACGCTGGCAGTACACCAAGATAATTTGATTGTCGACCCGGCTGAATTGGTCAATAAACCGCTGGCCGTGATGCCATCGCCATCACTGAGCACTTTGGTGATGTACCAGATTTTCCCAAACTCCCTACAACAACCGGAGCTGGTTTTCAAAGACTCCAGCCGCGATGTCGCCGAAGCGTTATTCGCAAATGAAGTGGAGGCTGTTGTCATCCCCACTGCGTTAATGGATGGCTACCCTGAGCTGGTGACGGTAACCAGAACCGAACCGCTACCTTCTTTGGGCTTTTCTGCCGCACCGGATTTAAGCAGTGACGAGCAAAGCCGCCTGCGCGAGGCGCTTTTAGCACTTTCGAGCACCACCGAGGGCCAGAGGTTGCTCGAAGAATCTGGACTTAAGCCCGTTGTGCCCGCTAGCAACGCTGATTATCAAGGGCAGGCTCAATTACTTGAAGGCACTTTCGGTTATTAAACCGAATTTGCGCTAGAATCGGCAAGCGCATTTGTCCCGGCATAGGGATATTTAATTCAATGACCAATCCAGCTGCATTGGGCCGAACTACCCGGCGGCAGTGGGATACAAAGTAAAGGCACGAAACTATGTCCACTTCTGATTACAGCAACCACCTGTTCACCTCCGAGTCCGTCTCGGAAGGTCATCCTGACAAAATCGCTGACCAAATCAGTGATGCGGTGCTGGATCGAATTATTGCCGAAGACCCAGCCGCCCGAGTAGCCTGTGAGGCCCTGGTAAAAACCGGCTTTGTTGTTTTGGCGGGTGAAGTAACCACCTCAAGCTGGGTGGATGTTGATGAACTTGTGCGGGAAGTCATTTGCGATATTGGCTATAACAGCTCGGAGCTGGGCTTTGACGGCCGTACCTGCGGGGTGCTCAACGCCATAGGTAAACAATCATCGGATATTGCCCAAGGGGTAGATCGCGCTACCGCCGCTGAACAAGGCGCGGGGGATCAGGGGTTAATGTTTGGTTTTGCCAGCAATGAGACCGATGTGCTCATGCCCGCCCCTATCACCTACGCTCATCGGCTGATGCAACGCCACGCCGAGGTGCGTAAAAAAGGGATATTATCTTGGTTGCGGCCGGATGCTAAATCGCAAGTTACCTTCCGTTACCAAAATGGCCGCCCGGTGGGCATTGAGGCTGTCGTTCTCTCCACCCAGCATCATCCGGATATTAGCCAAGATGACCTGCACCAGGCGGTTCGCGAACATATCATCAACCCCGTACTACCCGCCGAATGGCTCGATGAACATACCCGCTTTCATATCAACCCGACCGGTAAGTTTGTCATTGGCGGCCCGGCTGGTGATTGCGGCCTGACGGGCCGTAAGATCATTGTCGACACCTATGGTGGCTTTGCGCGCCACGGTGGTGGTGCTTTTTCTGGTAAGGATCCCTCTAAAGTTGACCGTTCGGCCACCTATGCCGGGCGTTATGTGGCCAAAAACATCGTCGCCGCCGGGCTGGCCGAGCGTTGCGAGATTCAGATCTCGTATGCCATTGGCGTTGCTGAGCCGACCTCGATCACTGTAAACACCTTCGGCACTGGGGTAATTAGCGATGAGGCCATCACCCGACTGGTTCGTGAGCACTTCGATCTAAGCCCTTATGGTATCGTGCAAATGCTCGACTTGATTCGGCCGATCTACCGCCAAACCGCCACCTACGGTCACTTCGGTCGCGATAACCCGGATTTCACCTGGGAGCGTACTGATAAAGCCGAGGCGCTGGCGCGCGCTGCAAAATAAGCGGCGAGTGGTTTATACTAAATGCTCTAATTCCCGAGGGGCGCTGCAATCTGTATTTACAGATCAGGCTCGGGTTAGAACCGGCAACCCTATCCGGTTCAGTTAAAAACGGCGCTCTTGTGGCCGCATAGCGGCCGTATTTCAGAACCCTTCTGAGATGCACAGCAAGAGCAGCCTTTAGCCTCTTGCTCATCTGCACACAGACAACCTGTCACCGATGAGGTCAAGTTTTTATGAATGCTGTAGCAAAACCCGAGACATTCAACGATTATAAAGTCGCTGATATCACCTTAGCTGATTGGGGCCGCCGGGAAATCCGTATCGCCGAGCGCGAAATGCCGGCGCTAATCAAAATCCGCGAAAAATACCGCGATCAGCAACCGCTGGCTGGCGCGCGCATCTCCGGATGCATCCACATGACTATTCAGACCGCGGTTTTGATCGAAACTCTGATCGATCTAGGCGCAGAGGTTCGCTGGTCTTCCTGCAATGTCTTCTCCACCCAAGATCATGCCGCAGCAGCGATTGCCGCGGAAGGCATTCCGGTGTTTGCCTGGAAGGGCGAAACCGAAGAGGAATACTGGTGGGCAGTGGAGCAAACCATCACCGGGCCGGATGGCTGGACTCCGAACCTGTTGCTCGATGATGGCGGCGATTTGACCGGCTTAATGCACAAAAAATACCCCAATCTGCTCGAAAACGTGCACGGTGTTTCCGAAGAAACCACCACCGGGGTGCACCGTCTGCTGGAAATGGCTCAAAAGGGTGAGCTAAAAATCCCGGCAATTAACGTCAATGACTCGGTCACCAAGTCCAAAAATGACAACAAGTACGGCTGCCGTCACTCGCTGAACGATGCGATCAAACGCGCCACCGATCACCTTCTCTCCGGTAAGAAAGCATTGGTTATTGGGTATGGTGATGTAGGCAAAGGCTCGGCGGCCTCGCTGCGCCAAGAAGGCATGATTGTCAAAGTCTCTGAAGTGGATCCCATTTGCGCCATGCAGGCCTGCATGGATGGTTTTGAGTTAGTCTCACCCTACATTGACGGCATCAACAAAAACAATGCTGCTCAAATTAACCGGCAACTGCTGGGCAGCACCGACTTGCTGGTGACATCCACCGGCAATATCAATGTCTGCGATGCCCCCATGT
>DRZW01000085.1 GCA_011380105.1 Halothiobacillaceae bacterium | reverse complement strand
TTGAAGACATCTCCAACCCGTTGGAAATAGAGGACCCTTCTGATGAATAACTTGCACTCTAAACGGTTCCGTACTTGTTGGCGCGGCTGGCCGTTAATGTTTTTAGGGGGGCTGGCATTACTGTTGGCTGGCTGCGCTGCGAATCCATATTACGATACCTATACCCGTTTTACCCCGCCTACGGGCAGTGATGCGCAAGCCTGTCTGGCCGAATGTGATCGCCAGTTGCAGCAATGCCTGGCCGATTGTGCCGAGCAGCGCCAACAATGCATCACCGAGTTGGAACCCGAGATTGAAAAAGCCTACCGTTCGGCATTGGATCAATACGAAACTGAACGCCAGTATTATGAAAAACATCGCGCTGAATACGAGCAGAGTCTGCGCTTTAACTGGGGTTATGGCCGGAGGTATTGCGGCTGGCCGGGGTTTTACTATCCATGCTGGGTGGGTTCTGGTTTTTGGATGGCCGATTCAATTCCGCTGCGACCGCCGAGTCCTCCCAAGGCACCCAGCGAATCGGCCATCCGCGCGCAAATAATTGAGCAGCAGTGTGAATTAAATTGTGACTGTCAGGGGCGCTATGAACAATGTTTTATCGGCTGTGGGGGGCAGATCGAGCGTTTCACCGTCTGCATCGCTGACTGTGGCCCGGATGATCCGCGACCACCTGAAGGTGAGTTTCGGCCTGGCCTAAACCTACCTACCTCAACTGAGCAGCCGGGGTTCTAGCTAAATGGGGGCTTATATTGCCAAGCGCCTGGCGCTGATGATTCCCACCCTGTTCGGGATTCTGCTGATTTCGTTCATTGTGATTCAGTTTGTACCCGGCGGGCCGGTCGAGCAACTGGTGGTACAGCTTAAAGGCGGGCACGAGGGTGCAGCTGAGGCCGGTGGACAGGTAAGTAGAGAGGGGCTTTATCGCGGGGGTGAAGGCCTTTCTGAAGAGCAGCTTGAGCAATTCCGAGCCTTTTACGGCTTCGATAAACCGGCTTATGTGCGGTTTTTCGATATGGTGAAGAATTACCTCACCTTTGATTTGGGTGAATCGTATTTTTATCAACGCGGCGTGGGTGAGCTAATCGTTGAGAAGCTGCCGGTTTCCGTGAGTTTGGGTATCTGGACGTTCCTGATTACCTACGCGGTATCCATCCCGCTAGGGATTGCTAAGGCTGTGCGTGATGGTACCCGTTTTGACTCGATTACCAGCACCATTATTCTAGTAGGTTATGCAATCCCCGGTTTTGTGTTGGGACTGGTGTTATTGGTGTTGTTTGGCGGGGGGAGTTTCTGGCAGATATTCCCGCTGCGCGGACTGACCTCCGATAACTTTGAGGATTTATCCCTGATCGGTAAAGTGCTGGATTATTTCTGGCATCTGGTTTTGCCGATTACCGCGATGGTAGTGGGTAATTTTGCGGTAATGACGATGCTTACCAAAAATAGCTTCTTAGAAGAGATCCGCAAGCAGTATGTGCTCACCGCCAGAGCTAAAGGTTTACCACAGCGCTATATTTTGTATCGGCATGTCTTTCGTAATGCGCTCATTCCAATTGTAACCGGCTTTCCAGCAGCGTTTATTGCTGCATTCTTCACTGGCAGCTTGCTGATCGAGACCATCTTCTCACTCGATGGGCTGGGGCTATTGTCGTATAACGCGGTCATGCAGCGTGATTACCCGGTAGTGCTGGGTACGTTGTATGTATTTAGTCTAATCGGGTTGTTTGGCAAGTTACTTTCGGATTTGGTTTATGTCTGGGTTGATCCGCGAATTCACTTTGAGGCTGCGCGCTAATGGCCGAAGGTATTGCAATGCCACCTGACGGATTGGGGCAAAATCGTCGTCCAGCTGCCTTTGCGCGCGGCTGGCAGCGATTCAAACGCAACCGGCGCGGTTATATCAGCCTGTGGCTGTTCTTAGTGTTGTTTGCGCTCAGCCTCGCCGCCCCGATTATTGCCAATGAAAAACCACTGCTAATGCAGTATAAGGGGCAGGTCTTATTTCCGCTGTTTAAAGACTATCCCGAAACCCATTTTGGCGGTGATTTCGCCACCCCGGCAGATTACACCGATCCGTATGTAATCGACCTAATTGAGCAGGATGGCTGGGTGATCCGTGCGCCTATTCCGTTCTCCCACGACACCATTGATTATTACAACGAGCATCCCAATCCGGCACCGCCGAGTGCCCGCCATTTGCTGGGCACCGATGACCGTGGTCGCGATGTGGCCGCGCGGCTCATCTACGGATTTCAGGTTTCAGTGCTCTTTGCGCTGGCCCTAACCGCGATCGGTACAGCGATTGGTGTGCTAGCCGGCGCGGTACAGGGCTTTCTCGGCGGACGGGTTGATCTTGCTTTTCAAAGGTTTATTGAAGTTTGGGGGGCGCTGCCCGAGCTGTATCTACTGATCATCTTCGCCTCGATCTTCGAGCCATCGTTATTATTGCTGCTGGTGTTGCTAGCGTTATTTGGCTGGATGGGGCTGTCGGACTACGTCCGCGCTGAATTCTTAAAGAGCCGTAATCTCGATTATGTACGCGCCGCGCGTGCATTGGGGGTTTCCGGTCCGCGGTTGATGTTCCGGCATTTGCTGCCCAATGCCATGACGCCGGTAGTGACGTTTTTACCGTTTCGGATCTCCGGTGCAGTGCTGGCATTGACCAGCCTCGATTTCCTTGGGTTGGGCGTGCCACCGTCAACGCCATCCTTAGGTGAACTCCTAGCGCAGGGCAAGGATAATATTGATGCTTGGTGGCTGTCGGTCTCAACGTTTTTTGTGTTGGTAGGGATGCTGATGTTGCTGATCTTCATAGGGGAGGGCACACGTGATGCGCTGGATTCCAGACGGGGTTAGCCTAAAGAGGCTTTTAGCCAACTGGTGGGCACGGTTAACTCCGCTTTAGGAATTTGCCTGCGCATAAATGCAGTGGCGCCATTAGGGCAATGAGCGCCCCTGAGCTGCCAAATAACAGGAAAAACATCGGTAAACTGCCATTAAGCAGGCTAAAAAAGAGAATGCCACTGAGGCTGGCGGTAATCATCGCTAGGGCATTTTGTACATTTAACGCGGCAATTACGCGGGCCCGTTCGCGGGTTTTGGTGGCTTTTTGCAGATAGCTGTAGAGCGGCACGATAAACATACCAGAGGCCAGACCGGTAATGGCGACATCGATAAATATCCTCATGGTGGCCGGATCGGCATTCACCGCCAAAAACCAATCAAAGGCTGCAGCGGCGATAATAAAAGCGCCGATGGGTGTGAGCCACAGCCGCGGTTTGCCGCCGGATAAATAACCCACGGCCAATCCGCCGACGCCTATGCTGAGTGCAAAGGTGGCTATCAGTCCAGTGGCCTGATTAGCCGATAGGTTTAAAACCTGTTCGGCAAAGCGTGGAAACTGGGTTAAATAGCCTGACCCAAAAAACCAGAACCAGCTAATTAGCAACAGTACGATACGAAGCCGATGGCGCTGGCTATGCAAAGTTTTCCAGCCTTCAGCCCAAGTCTGCACGATTAGACTCGGCCAGTGCAGCGGACGTAACAACTGTCGGCGGGTTTGTGTAAAGCCGCCTTGCTCAACGGGCGGTACTGACGGGATAAACCAGGATGCAATTAAGCCACAAGCTGCGATGGTGATTACCACTATTCCTGCCAGTAGTCCCGGCGCGAACGGCGTGTCGGTTAAAAAGCCGCCAATTAGCGTCCCGGTTAGGATAGCGGCGAAAGTCGCCATGGCAACCCAGCCATTTGCACGCACAAGCAT